>CAMDKJ010000053.1 GCA_945900705.1 Bifidobacterium breve
GGCGCGTATATAGCTCTAGAAAAGTCTGCGCATCCGGCTGTCCTAACACCGTGCTAGAAACCGGTTCGTCAAGTCCATTAAGAGGCCTCAACTCCGCCGTCCAGTGCGGATTTGGCAAAAATCGCACGTCGGCAACCAGGTCTGCATCCACCGGGATACCGTATTTAAACCCGAAGGACATGACGGTGGCATGCAGAGCCATTACATCCTCGTGTCCGAATGCGGCCTCAATCTTGCGGCGCAAATCATGAACATTTAGCGCGGTGGTATCAATTACCACGTCAGCGATTGCCCGCATATCTCCGAGCGCGATGCGCTCAGCAGTCAGGCCGTCGGTAATTCGCAAGCTGCCTTGCAGTGGATGCGGACGCCTAGAACTTTCGAAGCGACGAACTAGTGACTCATCGGATGACTCCAGAAAGAGAGTACGAACCGGAATCCCCTCCCGACCTAAAGACTCAAGAGTACGGTTGAGATCGCGGAAGAAAGATTTACCGCGCACATCTACGACAACCGCGATCCGCGAAATATCTTCACTCCCGCGGGCTAACTCAACAGCTTGCTGCAACATGGAAGGCGGGAGGTTGTCGATGACAAACCAACCAATGTCTTCAAGCACATGTGCTGCTGTAGACCTTCCAGCACCCGACATCCCGGTCACCAGAACCACATCGAAGGTGCCTGAGTCCGCACTATCCATCAGTAGTCACGACCCCTCCTAGGGTATCAAGTTGTGTCTGATCATTTAGGGCTGCCGCAATTGTCTCAGCAAGAACCGGACCAATACCAGCAACCGTGCTTAATTCAGGCGCAGACGCCGCCCGTAGCGCACGCACGCTGCCAAAATGCCGCAGCAAGGCCTTGGCCCGAACCGGGCCCAGCCCAGCAATATCGTCAAGGGCGCTAACCGTTGAGCGCTTACCTCGGCGTTTTCTGTGTAGTCCGATCGCGGTGCGGTGTGCCTCGTCGCGCACCCGCTGAAGTAGGTACAAAGCCTCACTGGTTCGCGGCAAGATCACCGGGTCGGGGTCATCCGGGAGCCACACTTCTTCGAGGCGCTTGGCCAAGCCGATTACCGGTACATCGGTAACTCCAGCCGCCATCAAGGCATCCTGGGCCGCCCGTACCTGTGGTTGACCGCCATCGATCACCAATAACCCTGGCGGGTAGGCGAAAAGGCGCCTTTGGTCATCAGCTGCTGCTTCAACGATTTCATCATCACGTGACTTAAATCGCCGGGCCACCACCTCTGCTACCGCACCGGTGTCATCGGCTGTGACCGTCTTAATGATGAAGCTGCGGTAGTCGCGTTTCTTCGGCAAGGCGTCTTCGAAGACCACCAAAGACGCAACGGTGTCTTGGCCCTGCAAGGTCGAGATGTCAATACATTCGATCCGCAAGGGCGCGTCGGCCAAACCCAGCGCCTCCTTCAATTCCTGCAACGCTTTGCTCCGCGCAGTAATATCCGAGGATCTCCGCAACTTATGGAGCGTCAACGTGTGTTGCGCATTGGCGGCGGCCGTCTCCATTAACGCTCGCTTATCGCCGCGCTGTGGTACGCGTACCGATACTGCTGAACCGCGCTTTTGAGTGAGCCACGATTCCCAAACGCTATTGGACTCCAATGCTAAAGAGATCAAGACTTCACGCGGAATATCGATTTCGTCATCGTAGATTCGTTGCAGCACTCTCCCCAGATAGCCGCTGCTAGTGAGATCTTCAGACTTTTCAAGAATGAAACCTCGCTCACCACGAATCCTGCCATCACGCACATGGAAGATTTGAACTCCGGCTTCGAGTGTGTCTTCGACCATTGCGACTACATCCGCATCAGTGCCATCTGCGAAGACAACGGCATTGCGCTCCATGACTGCACGAAGTGCGCCAACTCTATCTCGCAAGCGGCCGGCTTCCTCATAACTTTGTGATTTCGAGGCGGCGAGCATTGACCGCTCAAGGTCTCTGATAAACGACTCACCCTGCCCTGCCATAAATGAGCAGAAGTCATTGACCAGCACTCGATAATCCGCGGGGCTGATTCGGTCTACGCATGGAGCACTGCACTTGCCGATGTATCCGAGTAGGCATGGGCGCCCTACCTGCTTGGCCCTCCGATATACCCCGTCACGGCAGGATCTAATGGGGAATACTTTCAATACCTGATCAAGGGTGTCGCGGATCGCCCAAGCGTGGGCGTAAGGGCCAAAGTACCTCGTACCTTTTCGCTTGACCTCCCGCACTACTGAGACCCGCGGGTACTCCTCACCAACGGTCACCGCAAGATATGGGTAGGTCTTGTCATCACGAAATTTCACATTGAAGCGTGGGTCGAACTCCTTAATCCAGGCAAACTCAAGTGTCAGTGCCTCAACCTCGGTTCCAACCACCACCCAGTCAACGCTCATTGCACTTTCCACCAGTGACCGTGTTCTGGAGTGCAGCGTCTCCGGATCGGCGAAATAGCTACCCAACCGCGACCGCAAGTTCGTGGCTTTACCAACGTAAATGACGCGCCCATGCACATCGCGGAAGCGATAAACCCCAGGGACAGTGGGGATATCTCGCGGGCGTGGCGGGGTCACAAGGCTTGACGTTAGCCCAAGGACAAATTACGCCAGGACGATGCTGTCGCCCTGTACCGCGATGGAGGCAGCCGTCAGCCCCTGTACAGCCGGGCCTTGCACCACGGCGCCGTCTTCGGCCGAAAATAGTGACCCGTGGCACGGGCAAACAATTTCGTTCTCCGCTACCTCGGAAACTAGACAACCCTGATGCGGGCAGATCGCGGTGAAAGCCTTGAAAGTGCCAGCGACCGGCTGGGTAATTACGATCGGTGGTTCGGGGACTATCACTCCCCCGCCAACGGGAATCTCACTGACCGATGCCAACGCCCCCGCAACCGGCGTGGTGGCGGCAGGTGCCCCGGTTGCCGGTGCGGACGCGGCCCCGGTTGCCGGTGCGCCAGTGGTCGCTTCGGTTGCGGTTGAGTCTGCTCCCCCGCAAGCCGCCAAGGCCCCACCGGCAAGTACCAATCCGCCCGCGGTCAAAATCGTGCGGCGCTGCACGTCAACCTGCTCGGTTTCCATGATTTCTCCTTATTCGTTAACTGGCCTGGGATGTCTTAAGTCTAGGTGGAGCGATACCAAGTCGCCCGCGGAGAAAATCACCGGTAAAACTACCCGCCGTCGTTGCCACGGTTTCCGGGGTTCCGGTTGCTATGACCAGCCCACCGCCTGATCCACCTTCGGGCCCCATGTCGATTACCCAGTCGGCCGTCTTGATGACATCGAGATTATGTTCAATCACAACCACGGTGTTGCCCTTGTCAACGAGTGACTGCAGCACACCGAGTAATTTGCGGATATCCTCGAAGTGCAATCCGGTCGTTGGCTCGTCGAGCACGTAGATGGTGCGCCCGGTGGAGCGCTTTTGGAGTTCAGCCGCCAACTTCACCCGCTGTGCCTCACCACCGGACAGGGTCGGGGCTGACTGCCCCATCCGCACATAACCCAGCCCGACATCTACGAGGGTTGACAGGTGCCGGGCAATCGGTGGCACGGCCGCGAAAAACTCAAGGGCTTCTTCGATCGGCATATTGAGCACATCCGAGATGGTCTTGCCCTTGAAATGCACCTCGAGCGTTTCGCGGTTGTATCGCGATCCAAGGCACACTTCACAGGGCACATATACATCGGGCAGAAAATTCATCTCGATTTTGATGGTGCCATCACCTGAACAGGCCTCGCACCGCCCGCCCTTGACATTGAAACTAAAGCGCCCCTGCAGATACCCGCGCACTTTTGCCTCGGGGGTCTCTGCGAATATCTTGCGCACGTGATCGAAAACCCCGGTGTAAGTAGCCGGGTTACTGCGCGGGGTACGACCGATCGGGCTCTGATCAACGTGCACCACTTTGTCAATATGCTCGAGCCCGGTGACCTTCTTGTGCTTACCCGGCACCAGCCGGGCCCCGTTTAGATCACGGGCCATCACATTAAACAAAACATCATTGACGAGGGTAGATTTGCCCGATCCACTGACCCCGGTAACAGCAATCATGGTGCCCAGCGGGAAGTCAACTGTCACGTTACGCAGATTGTGTTCAGCAGCTCCATGCACGGTAATAACTCGATCGGAGACCGGCCGCCGAACCATTGGCACGTCGATAGCGCGAGCACCCGATAAGTATTGTCCGGTGATTGACGCCGGCTCGGTGAGTAAATCCGCGAGGGTGCCGCTGACCACAATTTCACCACCGTGCTCACCAGCGCCCGGCCCGATGTCAACGATCCAGTCGGCGGCGCGAATTGTGTCCTCATCATGCTCGACAACGATGAGCGTATTACCCAAATCCCTAAGCCTGATCAGAGTTTCAATCAACCGGTGATTATCACGCTGATGCAACCCAATACTTGGCTCATCCAGCACGTACAAAACCCCAACCAGCCCTGAGCCGATTTGCGTTGCCAGCCGAATTCGCTGGGCCTCTCCTCCAGCTAAGGTGCCCGCTGGGCGATCAAGTGAAAGGTAATGTAGACCGACATCCATTAGAAATTGCAGCCGCTCATTGACCTCTTTGAGCACCCGCGTGGCAATTGTGGCATCGCGCTTGGAGAGCTTTAAACCGATTAGTAGATCTGCCATCTTGCCGATTGGTAATGCGGCTATCTCGGCAATCGAGTGCCCACTGATTGTCACTGCAAGTGACAACGGCTTGAGCCTGGCCCCATCGCATGCCGCACAAGGTACTTCGCGCATGAATCCCTCGAAACGCTCTCGGCCAGCGTCGCTGTCGGATTCGGAGTGACGCCGCTCGATGTATGGGATCACGCCTTCGTAGGTTGTGTAATAGGAGCGCTGACGGCCGTACCTATTGCGATACTTGACATGAACTTCGGTGTCGTGACCATAGAGCAGCGCTTTCTTCGCGCGCGCCGGCATTTTCTGCCACGGGCTATCCATATCGATATCAAGTTCTTCACACAATGTCTCGAGAAGTCGCTTGAAATAATCGGACACATTGCCACCCGCCCATGGCGCTATGGCTCCTTCGCGCACACTCAACTCGCCATTTGGCACCACCAATTCGGGCTCGACTTCGCGCCGAGTACCCAGACCGGTGCACTCGGGACAGGCCCCGAACGGTGAATTGAACGAGAAAGACCGCGGCTCAAGCTCTTCGAATGAAACACCGCATTTCATGCAGGCTAGATGCTCACTAAATATTCGTTCGCGGTTGGGATCTTTCTCGGGTAGATCAATGAAATCAAGAACAACAACCCCACTTGATAGGCGCAGCGCCGTCTCCACCGAATCCGTCAAGCGTCGACGCGACTCAGCTTTCACCGTCAGGCGATCCACCACCACATCAATACTGTGTTTTTCCTGTTTTTTAAGTATTGGCACTTCATCTAGGCCCACTACGACACCGTCAACACGTACGCGCGAGTACCCCTGCGACTGCAGCTGCCTGAACATCTCGCTGTATTCACCCTTGCGCTCACGCACCACCGGCGCTAGCACCTGGAACTTGGCGTCCGCGGTTAGTTCAAGAACTTGATCGACGATTTGCTGGGGCGCCTGTCTCGCGATCGCTGATCCGCAGTCTGGGCAGTGAGGCTTGCCGATGCGCGCATAAAGTAGTCGCAAATAGTCATAAACCTCAGTTATGGTGCCAACGGTTGATCGTGGGTTACGCGATGTTGACTTCTGGTCAATTGAGACGGCTGGCGATAACCCCTCGATGAAATCCACATCAGGTTTGTCCATCTGGCCCAAAAACTGCCTGGCATAAGCCGAAAGGCTTTCGACATATCTACGCTGGCCTTCAGCAAAGATCGTGTCGAAGGCGAGGCTGGATTTGCCGGACCCCGATAGCCCCGTGAAGACAATCAGGGAGTCGCGCGGCAGCGCCAGCGAGACATCCTTAAGGTTGTGCTCGCGGGCACCGCGAACCACCAACTGGTCTGGCACTAGAAAGCCTCCGGCGAATCGGGTTTCCGCCTTGAATTGGACGGAGACGTAAATGTATACCGGAAACGTAAAAGTCGGCGGACGCGCCGATGTCCACGAGCTGCCCTACCTCATTGTCAGCAAGCTTGCCGTGGGGCCCTACAACAACAATGCGTACCTCCTTCGCTGTCGGCGAACAGGCGTCCAACTCCTAATCGACGCCCCGAGTGAGCCCGAGCGACTTATTTCACTCATTGGAGCCGACGGCATCGAAACCGTGATTACCACCCATAGCCACCATGACCACTGGGGGGCACTTGCGGAGGTGGTCGCAGCCACCGGCGCTCAAACGGCCGCGCACCTACTCGATGCTCCGGATATCCCGGTCCCAACCGATCGCCTGCTGGCAGATCAAGATGACGTGACGGTTGGCGACTGCACCCTGACCGCAATCCACCTGGTTGGGCATACCCCTGGATCAATTGCCCTTCTCTACCGTGATCCGGATGGCCCCCCGCACCTATTCACCGGTGATTGTCTCTTCCCCGGCGGAGTTGGCAATACCGAGCAGGATGCGGCCCGTTTTACCTCGCTCCTAGGTGATGTGACCACGAAACTTTTCGACCGCCTACCCGATGAAACCTGGGTCTATCCGGGGCATGGCGATGACACCGATATTGGTAGCGAGCGACCCAATTTAGCCACTTGGCGTGAGCGCGGCTGGTAAACATTATTGGCGCCGGCCTCGTCGATCTCGCGCGCCTAGTTAGTCGGGGGATTTGGTGCGCAAGCTCGCGACAATGGTAATGCTGAGCACTGCAACTATAAAAAACAATGAGAACCAAACAGGTATTAGTGGAACTGGTATCTCGGTGGTTGCGTGAATGGCCTCAAGAACTAACTTGACGCCGATGAATGTCAAGATAATCGCCAAGCCCTTGTTCAAGTGATGTAGCTTGCCGAGGAATCCCTTGAGCAGGAAGAATAATTGGCGTAGGCCCATTAAGGCGAAAGCATTGGCCGCAAATACGAGATATGCCTCACTGGTGATCCCGAATACCGCCGGGATACTGTCTAATGCAAAGAGCAGATCGGTCGTCCCGATGGCAATCATCACCATCGCCATCGGCGTTAGCATTCTTTTACCCGCAATACGAACAGTTAGCGCCGTGCCATGATACTCAGTGGTAGTCGGAAACCTTCGGCCGACAAAACGTACAAATCCATTGCCTTCAGGGTCAGGGTCGCCACCCTTATCCGTCCAGACTTTATAGGCCGTATAAAACAAGAAGGCACCAAAAAGGAAAAATACGCCGGTGAATCGGGCAATAAGTTCGGCGCCAATGATGATAAGAACGGCCCGCAAAATAAGCGCAATTACAATTCCGACAAGCAATACCCGATGCTGGTACGCGTCTGGTACCGCGAAGGCCGTCATGATGATCAAGAAGACGAAAAGGTTGTCGACACTAAGTGAATACTCGGTCAGGTATCCGGCGGTGAACTGACCCGCGAAAGACCACCCAAAGTAGAACCCCACGAATATCGCAAAAAGGACCGCCAAGGTGATATAGAAAACTACCCAGCGTGCCGCATCCGTCGAGCTAAAATGGTGCGGGCGGCGATCAACAACTATTAGGTCAACCGTGATCACCCCGATAAGTCCAACGACGGTCACAGCCCACAGCCACATCGGGACAACCATCAGTTAGCCTCTCTCATCCCGCGCAACTCACGCTTTAGATCGCCGACTTCATCCCGCAAACGGGCGGCGAGTTCGAAATGCAAATCGGCCGCGGCCTGATGCATCTGCTTGGTCAAATCGTCGATCAGTGACACCAATTCGGTCTCGGGCGCACCCGCCATGCGCGAGCCCTTGCGTCTGGTCGTTGATTCTTGCATGAGTGCCGCAGTGTCTGCATCCTCCCTGGCCAAAAGATCGGTTATGTCAGCGATCTTCTTTCGGAGCGGTTGCGGATCAACACCATGTGATTCATTAAAGACAACTTGAATTGCCCGTCGTCGATTAGTCTCATCGATCGCTTTTCGCATAGAGGGAGTAATTTTATCCGCGTACATGTGCACCTGACCCGACACATTTCGTGCGGCTCGCCCAATCGTCTGGATCAAAGACGTTTCAGACCTCAAAAACCCCTCCTTATCGGCATCAAGGATGGCAACAAGTGAAACTTCTGGCAGATCAAGACCCTCCCGCAAGAGGTTGATGCCCACCAGTACATCGAAGACTCCAAGTCTCAACTCTCTGAGCAGTTCAACTCGGCGCAACGTATCGACCTCTGAATGGAGGTATTGCACCCGGACCCCATTTTCGAGCAAATAATCAGTTAGATCTTCAGCCATTCGCTTGGTTAAGGTAGTGACCAGCACGCGTTCACTTCTAAGGGCGCGCTGTCTAATTTCATCCATCAGATCATCAATCTGCCCTTGGGTCGGCTTGACCACCACCTCAGGGTCAACTAACCCGGTTGGTCGAATAACTTGCTGCACCACGTCGCCTTCGACCTTGCCAAGCTCATATGACCCGGGGGTGGCCGACAGATATACCGTTTGGCCGATGCGCTCCGAGAACTCGGTGAACCGAAGTGGCCGGTTATCCATGGCACTTGGCAGCCTGAATCCATGCTCTACCAAGGTGCGTTTACGGCTCATGTCGCCCTCATACATGGCACCGATCTGCGGCACCGTTACATGCGACTCATCTATCACCATCAGAAAATCATCGGGGAAATAATCGATCAGGCAGTTAGGTGGGCTACCGGGCTCACGACCATCAATATGGCGTGAGTAGTTCTCAATACCCGCGCAACTACCAACCTGGCGCATCATTTCGATGTCATAGGTGGTTCGCATCCGCAGCCGCTGCGCCTCGAGGAGTTTTCCTTGGCCTTCAAATTCCGTAAGTCGTTGCTCCAATTCAGCTTCGATACCCGCCACCGCCCGATCCATTCGTTCCGGGCCGGCCACGTAGTGAGTTGCCGGGAATACGTAGATCTCTTGATCCTCGGTCAGGATTTCACCCGTAACCGGATGTAGGGACATCAACCTTTCGATCTCATCACCAAACATCTCGATGCGCACGGGGTGATCTTCATAAACCGGGTAAACTTCAACTGTGTCGCCACGGACCCTAAATGTGCCTCGCTGAAATGCGATGTCATTTCGCGTATATTGAATGTCAACGAATGCCCGGAGCAATTTATCGCGCTCCATGGTCTCACCTACGCGGAGCCGCACCATGCGATCGACGTACTCCTGCGGAGTTCCGAGGCCATAAATTGCCGATACCGTTGCAACAACCAAAACATCACGCCGCGTTAGCAGACTGTTCGTGGCTGAATGACGCAGTCGCTGAACTTCTTCATTGAGCGAAGAGTCCTTTTCGATATAGGTGTCACTCTGCGGCAGGTACGCCTCAGGTTGGTAGTAGTCGTAATATGAAACGAAATACTCAACCGCGTTATTCGGCAATAATTCACGAAATTCAGTGGCCAATTGGGCGGCCAAGGTCTTATTAGGGGCCATCACCAAAGCCGGTCGCTGCAGTGCTTCGACCAGCCAAGCGGTCGTCGCACTTTTGCCGGTACCGGTGGCTCCCAGCAGCACATTGTCACGCTCACCGGCCAGGATCCGCTTGGTTAGCTCAGCGATAGCGGTCGGCTGATCACCTGAGGGTTGAAAAGGCGCGATGACCTCAAATGGTGCGACCCGTCGCTGCAGGTCAGTCACCGGCCGGGTCATGACCCAAACCTACCCGGCTCCTGCTGGGCGTGCCTTTAGCGCAACTTGAGATCTGCCCAAAGCCCCGCCACGCTGGCCTTGAGTTCGTCAGGTGACCCGCT
>CAMDKJ010000054.1 GCA_945900705.1 Bifidobacterium breve
GGGCATTCGACAGTGTGAGCCAACGATCGACGTCCCATTCGACGTCATACTCCACTCCGGGTATGCGACCACCAAGCGATATTGCAGCCGTCGTCGGCTCAGAGACCGGAATCGCCCAGCACTCGCTGGTGGTGCGCGAGTGTGACGCAATGACAATGTAGTCACCACTGCGTTCAATCGTCAGTTCAAAACGTTGATCGGGCTCGGTGAGCACGACGTCGTTTGCACCGGTGCGTGGGTCGAGGCGGTGCACCTCGTATGGGCGGTTGAGTTCATCGATGACGGTGTAGAAAAAGTGGACGCCGGCCCAGGCCCCGGTGTAATAGGTGTCGGCAATGGCAATCAGTCGGCCGTCTGCGTCGGTCAAGTCCGTGCCATCGGCCATGTTTCGAAATCGCAGGCGATAGCGCTCGGCCCCGGTGAGATCGAGTGAGTAGGCAAGTAGGACGCCGTCTGGGTTAGGCTCCGCCACCCCAGTTGCGGCGTACGGCGAACCGAACTCGGCAAGGTCTAGGACAGTTTCGTCCGGGCCGGTGTCACTTTTACGCTCCAATTTTGGCAATTCCTGACCCGGAGTGGTCACCCTGTAGTAGGTATGGGGCCCAAGAACTCTGCCGACCGACCGTTCAGTATCCGGTGTACGCGCCAGCAATTCAGCGGACACGGTACGCACGGTTGGGTCCAGATCGACGATGCGAGCGTTGTAGTAGGCCCGCTCTGCGACCAGGTGGGGTGCGTCAGGTTTGGTTGCGTGGCGCATCCAGGAGTAGGGATCGAGCTGGTTGTCGCGACGGGCGATGGGCGGCTGCACGGCTTCGACACTAGCTGAATCGAAGCAGCATTGGAGAGGGAGTGCTTGTGATTCGCAACTTGCTGGCCACCTTGGCAACCGCCGCTGTCGCCATCGCGCCGGTAGTTATCGCTTTGCCGGCCCAGGCCGCCGATCCGGTGGTTTTCACCGTCGGCATGGAGCAGGATGTCGATTCACTCAATCCCTTTACCGGGGTGCTGGCTGAGGCCTACGAGATTTTCCAGCTGCAGTACGCCACGCTTTTGACCCAGAGCGCGACTGACTATGCACCGGCTCCGGGCCTGGCGGAGTCGTGGGCGGAGTCCGCGGATCGCAAGACCTGGACCTACACGCTACGGCCGGGCCTGCTCTGGTCTGACGGTACGCCGCTCACCTCGGCCGACGTCGTCTACACCTTCAACCGCATCCTCGAGGGTCGTTACGAGCAGCGGAACTACGGAAACTACGTGCGCAACATCACTTCGGTGACAGCCTCCGACGAGCGCACCGTTGTGATGACCGTGAAGACCCCCACTCCGATCATGTCGCGCCTAGCGGTCTACATCCTGCCCGAGCACATTTGGAGCAAGATCGACGGTAAGGCGGTGAAGTCCTACGCAAATGAACCCGAGCCCGGCCAGACGGTGGTCGGATCAGGTCCCTTCCTCGTAGTAGAGCGGCGCGCCGGGCAGTTCATCCGGATGGTGGCAAATGACAACTACTTCGCTGGCCGGCCGAAAGTCGACGAACTGGTCTTCCGCTTATACAACAACCCTGACGCCCTCGGTCAGGCCCTCATCAAGGGCGAGATTGACTTCGCCGAGGCCCTCACCGCCGACGTGTTCACCGCCCTCGAGGGTCAACCTGGCATTACGACATACGCCGGCGATTACTCCGGTTTCAATGAACTGGCTTTCAACCTAGGCGCGGCCCTGACCGATGGCACGCCGATCGGTGACGGCAACCCGCATTTGTTGGACCGTCAGGTACGACTGGCCATCTCACATGCCATTGACCGCCAGCAGATGGTTGACAAGATCCTGGATGGCTATGGCTCGGCGGGCTCGTCGATCATTCCGCCGCTCTACACCACGTTGCATATTGACCCGGGCACGCAGTCCTACGATCCGGCACTTGCGAACCAGATCCTCGACGATGCCGGGTACCCGATGGGTCCGGACGGCATTCGGGTTGGCCCCGATGGTAAGCCGATGAAGTATCGCCTTTTCGTGCGCACGGATTCCTTCTCATCGGTGACTGCCGGGGAGTACTTCAAGAGTTATCTGGCGGCGGTCGGCATCCAGGCCGCCATCAAGCCGGTCGACGAGAACGCGCTGTTCGAGATCATCGGCCGTGGGGATTTCGACATGTTCGAGTGGGGCTGGGTTGTCGAGCCGGATCCCGACTACCAACTGTCGACTTTTACCTGCGGTAAGCGCTCTTATAAGGACGGCGGCGAGATCTACGCCGACCTGTCGGACTCCTTCTACTGCAATCCGAAGTTCGATGCTCTGTACGACGCCCAGTCCGGCGAAACCGACCAAGCCAAGCGCGCCGAGATCGTCAAACAGATGCAACAGATGCTTTACGACGATGTCCCCTATGTCGTGACCTGGTACTACGACAACCTCGAGGCCTACCGCTCCGACCGGTTTACCGGGTTCGTCGGCCAGCCCGAGGGCAGCGGGTCGCTGATCTTGCAGTACGGCACCTACAGCTACGAGAATGTCGAGCCGGTAACGGCTGACACTGGTACGCAAACTGACGGTGCCAGCAGTGCCGCGCCAACCCCGGGAGCTACTGACAGCGCGGACAACCCGGACAACAACGCAGCCACTGCGGTCACCGCGGAATCCGGCGGCTTGAATTTGGGCTTGATCATCGCGATTGTGGTTGGACTCATCATCATTGTCGTGCTCATTGTGGTTATCTTGCGTATGCGCTCATCGAACCAGGCTGACGACAAGGAGTAAGGCTGAGCTCGACGCTGCGGACACCTAGTCGAACCATTTATTGTGCCAGGGCCGCAACGGCAGGTCAGGTCAGCAACCTGCGAACCTTATCAATTGGCAGTGCCTCAATTGTCCGCCCTTGATATCCGGTGACAGTTCGGGCATTTATGAGCGAGGCGACAACAGCCTCCTCACTGGCTTCAACCACGGCCGCAAAATACGAATCCAGTTCGCGTCCGGTGATGGGTGGCCCCCCGCAGCCCGAGGCCCGAAGGCCATTTGCCAGTGCCACGAAGATTTCACCGGATCCGTGGTGCGCCACTGATCCGGTGCGAGCCAATCCCAGTCCGATACGCCTGGCCAGGCGCTCGCATCCCGCCGCGTCAATCGGTGCGTCGGTGATGGCAATGCCGATGCAGGATCCAGCGGGTGGTGGCTCGATGATCCCGTTCCGCTCGAGGCGCTGACCAACGTGAACGCCGTTGATGGTGAGTTGCTTACTGACCCCAAAGTTGGTGAGCAGCAGCACACCGACTACGTGCCCATCCGGTAGTAAACGGGAGGCGGATCCAATACCGCCCTTCCAACCAAGACAACTCATTCCGGTACCGGCACCCACGGCACCCTGGGTGAGTTCACCGCCCGCGCGGGCAGCCTTGAGTGCGGCTGAGACGTCATCGAATGTCACATGCATCGCCCGCGGATCAGACAGCCACGAGTCGTCGCACTCCCCGACGACTGGGATGATCACCTCGCCAAAGGTGGATGTGCCGGACATGAGCAGTTGGCAGGCCGCGTCATAGACACGACCGACCTGCATGGTCGAGGTGAGAAAGATTGGTGTCTCGGTGTAGCCCCACTCCTCAATCTGCGAGCGCCCGGTCAACTCACCCGCTCCATTGAGCACAGCGACACCCGCTGGAACCGGATCAGCAAGAGGATCGCCACCGGGGTCGACCACTGTCACGCCGGTGCGGGCAATACCGCGGCCGACCGGTGGCGCGGATTCGTCGTATTCAACGGTGACGTGCCCAACACCAACGCCCGGCACGTCCTTGATGCTGGCGGTCGGGCCGGACGGAAGAGTGCCGAGGGTGATGCCGAGATCAGCTACGCGCATCCAACAATGCTGTCAGGTTATGGGACGCTGTGCAGGTGATTCGCGTCGTGCGTAGCCCATATGCGGAACAGCATGTGCCCGGTGCCGAGATTTGGCTTGGCACCAGGACACCTGGCACCGAGGTCCCGAAACGGGCGCGCGTCATTGCATCGGCGCTGGCCGATTGGCCGGTTGTCGAGGCGACTTCACATGGTGACGAGGCGCTCCTCGCCGTGCATGATGCCGAGCTTGTCGACCACCTGCGCACCATTTGGTCCCGCTGGGGCGACTACGGCGTAGAGCGCGTAGTGCCTTATCTCTTCCCGACCGCGGGCATGCTCGGTGACTTACCACTGCGGGAACCGTTCGCACCACATGCGGCAGCGGGCACCTACTGCTACGACACGATGACACTCATTGGCCCGGGCACGTGGGAAGCCGCTCGCGGAGCCGTGGATGTTGCCCTTACCTGCGTAGACCTAATTGTCACGAGCGCTGTTGACGAACCTGTCATTTATGGTCTGACTCGCCCTCCCGGACATCACGTCACACGGTCGGCGTACGGCGGATCGTGTTATCTAAACAATGCGGCGGTTGCGGCCGAAGCGCTACGGAGAGCCGGGCACGAGCGGGTGGCCATCGTCGATATTGATGCTCACCATGGCAATGGCACGCAGGACATTTTCTACGCCAGAGAAGACGTGCTCTACGCATCGGTGCATGTTGATCCCGGTGCTGGCTGGTTCCCGCACTACGCCGGGTTCGCCGACGAGGTTGGTCGGGGCGCCGGGGTTGGTGCCAACCTGAACCTGCCCCTTGCCCCAGGTACCGAAGACAAGCGTTGGCTTGATGCGATCATGGAAATCGTGCAGCGGGTGATGGACTTCGAGGCGACGGCGATGGTGCTCTCGCTCGGAGTTGATGCTGCTGCCGAGGATCCGGAGAGCCCGCTGGAGATCACCCAGGATGGCTTTTATCGCGCTGCTGAGTTGCTAGGTGCGATGGGATTGCCAACGGTCGCCCTTCAGGAAGGCGGCTACCATCTGCCGACATTGGGTGCCTTGGTGAAGGCATCGCTGCAGGGCTTGACTCGTTGCTAGCGCCGTAGTGTTGAAGAGCCCACGACCGCACCGATGCGCTCACAGAGTAGGTTTGCACCTATGAATCCGCCAGAGCCAGCCACCGCACCGGAGATCATCATGTTCGTGCGGCATGGCGAGAAACCCGGTGAAGGCGAGCCACCCCATGGGGTGAACAAGCACGGTGAAGTCGACAATCATTCACTCTCGGTGCTTGGCTGGACTAGGGCTGGAGCCTTGGCTGGCTTTTTCGCCCATGCACCCTCGCAGGCTCATCCGAACGTCGTCAAGCCTGAACGGATTTTGGCAACGAGGCCAACACCCGATGCAAAAAGTAAGCGCGAGATTGACACCGCAACACCCACTGCCCGTCGACTTAACCTCGAGATTGAAGACGATCACACCCACGGCAATGAAAAAAACCTGGTTGCTGAAGTACTCGGCCGCCCCGAATCCACCCTTATTGTCTGGCACCACGGCACCATGGCCAAAATTGTGCGGCACTTCCCGGTGGTAAATAAAGAAGATATCCCGCACCGCTGGCCCGATGAACGATTTGACCTAATTTGGGTTTTAGTGCGGCAACCCGGTGACGAACTGGCATACCGATTTGTCGTGGTGCCGCAGATGCTACTGGCTGACGACTTAGAAACCGGATGAAGTTACCCAGATGAGCGACGGTCCGCCCGACATTGAATTACCGAAGACTCCTCGCACTCCCGCGGAGGAGGTAGCCCACCGCGCAGGGGAGGCCAAAGAAAAGAGAGCAAAGCGGCAAACACTCTCAGCAATCACGATAT
Organism: Bifidobacterium breve; assembly: GCA_945900705.1. Taxonomy (GTDB): domain Bacteria; phylum Actinomycetota; class Actinomycetes; order S36-B12; family S36-B12. The sequence goes on from CAMDKJ010000054.1 coordinate 5,721, forward strand.
CGGTTTTTTTGTGTTGGCTAGGTAGTACGGTTTTTATTGCGTCACATAAAGTTATGGCTGCGCGACTGGGTATCAGCACTCTCGAAGTGACTCTTGCACTCGCGAGTTATTCGGTTGCGCTCATTATGATTGCTATTGCAGGTGGCCGATTATGCGACATCATCGGCCGCAAACGGATGTTCATAATTGCTGGCCTAGTGTTTTCTGTGACTTCATTATTTGCCCTGCTTATTGAAGACTTTTGGTCTCTCTTGTTGGTTCGGGTAGTGATGGGACTGTGCGCAGGGATAATTCTGACTTCGACCGGTGGAGTTTTAGTCACGACCATGCATGGAGACACCCGCCATGATGGTTGGCTGCTGTGGCGTGGTGCAGGTATGTGCGGCATGGTCCTGGGCCCTGTTTTTGGCCCTGTCATAACTAGCGACGTCGAGTGGCATGTGCCGTTTCTGGCAAGTGCCTTGCTGATGCTGGTAGCGGTTGTCCTTGGTGCCTTGGGGATGAAGGAGAGCCGTGATGAAGACAGTCTCTTCAGTTTTGGGCTCTTAGCCCCGACGGTTTTGCTGGGTCTTGGATTACTGAGCCCGTACCTGGTCCTGCTAGTTTTTAAGGAGCAGATCGAGAATTGGCCTTTGGTGGGCGCTATCGTCGTCGGTGGGATCGCCTGTTTCATTGGATACTTCGTACTCAATAGGAAGTACGATCACAAACTCTTCGATACCAACATCGTGACTCATAACCGTCGGTTGTGGCTGACCGATATTTTCGGCGGAATTCACGTAGGCGCCCTGTTTGTAGTGGTCGCCGCCTTCACGGTAATTCTGGATGCCGATACCAACTTGACTTCTTTTTGGATTGGTATCGGTATGCTGCCGCTAGTTTTACCGCTAATTACTTTGCATTTGTTGGCGCACAGATTTAGAGAAAAGTATGGGCTCACAAGGCAAAAGGAAACGATAATTGGATGCGTACTTCTCACACTCAGCATGATTTGGTGGTTCGCGGTAGCGGCGAGAAACCCAAGTTATTGGACGATACTTCCAGCCTTGATTCTCGTAGGTGCTGGCTTTGGCCTTATCCGGCTGTATGGGCACATGGGCGTTATTAAGGTTACGGGCCAAAGATGGTCGTCCACACTTTTCGGAACTCGGACTTTCAGTAATCACATAGGTGCGGCCGTAGGCGCAGTAGTCATCGGCTATGTACTTGTTGCGGCTGCAATTGGTACTGAAACATTAGATCCGGCGGTGGCTAAGCAAGCCGGCCTGGTCGCCGGCTTCTCGATATTGGTCGTAATTGCTTCGTCGATCGTGTTCGCTGGCCTTAAGGCTGAACTTCTCGGGCTCGAGGATCCACACTGGCATGCCGCAGCAGGTACGGAGACAGGCGCGGCCGCCGGCACGACTGTGGTTTGATCTCAGCATGACCACAATCGATCGGCGCAAATTGTCCGGACTTCTGGAGCAGGAGCGAGTAAAACATTTAGCGCGCACTCCACTATCCCGAACCGCTTATGAAGCCGCTGACCACCTTTTTGGCCGAGTCCCGATGACTTGGATGAATAAATGGTCAGGCGGATACCCCGTTTCTATGGCCTCGGCTCGTGGCAACCGAATCGTTGATCTAGATGGAAACGAGTATGTGGACTTTGCCTTGGGCGACACCGCAGCAATGGCGGGGCATTCCCCTGATGCCACAGTAGCTGCCGTAACAAAGCGGCTTGCCGTCGACGGTGGCATCACCACGATGCTGCCAAGTTTGGATGCCGAATGGGTTGGAGCCGAGCTAACCCGGCGTTTCGGGTTACCGCTGTGGTCGTTCGCCCTCAGTGCAACCGACGCCAATCGGTGGGCATTGCGCATCGGTCGATTAGTGACCGGTAAACCGAAAGTTCTGGCGTTTTCATATGGCTACCACGGCGCCGTCGATGAAACCTTTGTTGTTTGTGGTCCAGATGGTGAACCAGAGGCAAGGGGCGGAAATGTTGGGCCGCCGGTGCCGATTGCATATACCACGCGAGTTGCCGAGTTCAACGATTTAGCATCGGTTGAGCGCGCCTTAGCTCACGGTGATATCGCTGTGGTGATCACCGAGCCCGCGCTCACCAATATTGGCATCGTGCTACCTGAGCCGGGTTTTCTCGACGGCCTGCGCGCCCTGTGCACGCAATATGGCGCACTGCTATTGATTGATGAAACACATACTTTCTCTGCGGGCCCAGGTGGGTGCACCCAAGCCTGGAATCTGAAGCCAGACCTCTTTGTGATCGGCAAGAGCATCGGCGGCGGTGTCCCGTGCGGTGCCTATGGGATAACCAACGAAATTGCTGAAGCCATTCGCGAAAATCTTGACGCTGACCTCGTCGATGTCGGCGGCGTGGGCGGTACACTGGCTGGCAATGTTCTGTCAACAGCAGCGATGCGGGCAACTTTGGGAGAAGTACTAACCGGGCCCGCATTTGAACACATGATTGCCATGGCAACTCGGTTCACTGCTGGTGTTGAGCGAGTAATTCTGGAAACAAAAGTGCCTTGGTCGATAGTGCAACTGGGTGCGCGGACCGAGTATCTTTTTACGAGCCCGGCACCAACAAGTGGCTCGGCATCGGCTCTGGTTGAGGACGAGGAGCTTGAGGACTACCTACACTTGTTCATGTCGAACCGCGGAGTGTTGATGACGCCATTTCATAATATGGCCTTGATGTGCCCGTCGACGTCTTCAGCTGATGTTGACCTGCACACGGCCTTGTTTACCAAAGCGGTTGGTGACCTAATTAACTAACTTCCAGTGTTTACTGAAATAAAGTTGGCCCAGTTACCTTTAACTTCTTTTGATTGATGGGTGCGCAGCGACCGTCGAGCTCGCACTTATTACTGAACGCGCCGACCTTGACATTGGCTGGCCTACTTTCTGACCAAACAATATCGAAGGATTTACCATTGCGTTTGAAGCCGCAAGTTACGAGGCTGCCTTTGGTGGTGCACTTTTGGAAAGTGGCTCCGGTGATCCAGCCCTCGAGGGTCTGCAAGGAGATAGCAGCGTCACTTCCTTTGTTCATCTGAATGCCGAGGAGTTCAATATCCGGTCGCCATGAGTACCAGTAGACGCGGCTCAAGCCAAGGCGCAGGGCATCAAGATAGGTGCGGGCCGTCCACTGCGCAGCTTTTGACCCGGTGATGTCCTGATCGGGATTTGCTGGGCCGGGGCCGGCAAGACCGAAGTTATTCTCGGTGTCCCAAAGTGGTTTATTGGGAGCGCCAGCGGCCTTAAGGCTGTCCATCCACATGTTAGCCAAAGCGGCGCGATCCTTAGGTGAGCCAAGGCTGGCCGGGTAGGTATGTGCACTGAAGACGTCAACCGGCCAGTTTCTATTGGCCAATTCGGCCAAGAACTTGGGGTAGAACTTCTTAAAGGCTCCACCGAGTCGTACTCCGGTGCTGGGCGCGACGACGGTAGCGGCCGGATCGATGGTCTTGATGATGTCGTACGCGCGTTTGGTTAGTTCGGCAAGCTCGGCCGGGCTACCGGTAGAAAATGTCGAAAGGTTGGCTTCATTCCAGGGCTGGTAGCTGGTGATTTTGCCCTTGTAGCGGGTCACGACCGCGGTAACCCAGCGATCCCACCAAGCGAAGTCAGTTGGCATTCCGGCGGCTCCAGGCCGGGGCAGGGCGATGGGTGAGGGGTCATCACTGGCCCAGGCGGGAGTGCTGCCGAGCACCATCAGGATGTCCTTGGTGCCGTTCGTTAACGCGGTATTAACCGAGCTGTCTAAGTTAACCCAATTGTAGTTGCCATT
>CAMDKJ010000055.1 GCA_945900705.1 Bifidobacterium breve
GCCCAATCCTCATCCGACTCGGCCTTGTGGATCATCGCCGATTTTCCGGTGTAATTTCCCCAATCCGGGGCGTAGTCAGGCCACGGCATAGCGGGATAGAAAGCTGCAGCACAGGAAATGTGCTCACTGACGGTCGGCGCCAATAGCGCCAAGCCACCACCCATGCAAAAACCCATCGCCGCAACCTTGCCGGACGACACTTCAGGGCGGCCCACCAGGTACGCGGCGGCACCGGCAAGGTCGGCAGCCGCGGCTGATACCCGAAGGCCCATCATCAGTTTTTGGGCTTCGTCCGGCTCGGTGGTCAAGGCCCCGCGGTAGTGATCCACCGCTAGTGCCACAAAACCCGCAGCGGCCAGCCGGCTAACGACTCCTTGAATATGAGGGACTAATCCCCACCACTCCTGAATGACGATGACACCCGGGCCCGCGCCCGACTTCGGGATGGCGATGACCCCGCCTACTTGCTCACCTTGGATCTCGATTTCGATATTTCGCATATTGCATTCTTGCCCATCGGGCGCGCTGACGTGGACTGACCCGCCCCACAGTTCACTTCAATTTGCCGGTCACTTCAATTTGCCGGTCACTTCAATTTGCCGGCGGAGCTGTGGACCCACGAACAATTAGCTGGGTCGGCACTTGAACATGAGTTGGCACTTGCCCATCATCACTTCGGATCTGGCGCATTAAAGCCTCCGCGGCAATACCCCCGAGCTCTTGCACCGGTTGCGCAACCGTCGTTAGGTCAAGTAGTTCAGACATATCGTGACCGTCGATACCGGCGATGGAGATATCGCGGCCCGGTTGCAGACCGTGGCTCCGTAGTGATCTCATGGCTCCAAAAGCCATTTCATCGGACATCGCAAATACCGCGGTCGGTCGCTCACCCTGGGCTAGGAGTTTCGTCATCGCACTCTCACCACCGGCAATCGTGAAGTAGCCGCGGGTTTCAAGGGCGGGGTCGACAGCCAAACCGGCTTCCCGCATCGAATCGGTGAAGCCCAGGTAGCGCGCATGGGGTGCGGTGAAAAACTCACCCGGTGGAGCCCCGCTGATTACCGCTATGCGCCGGTGGCCGAGGTTGATCAGATGTTGGGTGGCGGTGCGCGCGGCTGCTACGTCATCGATGCCGGCCGTAGAAACCCCGGCAATCGCTGCCCCGATGAGGCTCGTTGGCAAGTGGAGTGACAACACACTCTGCAATTGCGCATCCTGCGGTGCCAGTGCGATGGTGATGACACCATCCACTCGCCGATTAAGGCGTGGTGCAACGAGGTTACGCGGCACCGGGCTGGATTCGTCGCCAACGCTCATGAGCAGTAGATCCATACCGGCTTGCTGCAGAACGGCTTCAACACCCGAGAGCACGGTGGAGAAATACCATCCGGCCACCTGCGGTGTTACTACTCCGATGCTGCCGGTACGGCCACTTGCTAAACGCGAAGCACTAGGTGAGATGACATAGTCCATCGAAAGTGCAACCGCTTTGACCTTGGCGCGCGTGGTTTCATCAACATTAGGCAGGCCGCGTAGGGCGCGTGAGACCGTTGCGGTTGAGACCCCCGCCGCCTCTGCTACATCTCGAATCGTTATGGTCATATTCACCCCCCTTCAGCTGCAAGCTAGCTACCCTGCAATGCCAATGTATAAACGATGCCATCTAAGATATCGGTTTCGGAAACGACCACCTCGGTGCTGCCGGTAGCTCGCACAATGGCCCGAAGCACCAGTGCGCCTGCACCGATGACATCAACGCGGCCCGGGTGCATAAAAGGCAATTCAGCTCGGTTCGCCTTGGTCATGGCGAGTAATCGCGAGGTCACTTCCTCAACTTGCGCAGCGGTAATGATGGAGCCGTGCAACAACGCCGGGTCGTATTCGGGTAGTTCAAAGGCCATTGCCGCCACGGTTGTCACTGAACCGGCGAGCCCTACCAAACTGGCAGCGTGATCCAACGGCACCGCGGCTCGTACCGAATCAAGTGCCTTTGCAAGATCAGTTTCAGCTGCCGCGATCTGCTCAGGAGTTGCTGGATCACTAAGCAAGTGGCGTTCAGCAAAACGCACACAGCCGATATCGACACTGATTCGGTTGGTGGGTTTCGCCGCCCCCAAGACAAACTCGGTGGAACCACCACCGATGTCGACAACAAGCGCTGGCAGCTTAACTAAACCTTCAGGTAAACCTCGAATTGCGCCCATAAATGAAAGTTCAGCTTCCTCATCACCACTGATTACATCAGGCTCAATTCCAAGTCGAAGGCGCACCCCGGCCACAAACTCCTCACGGTTTCGCACATCTCGACTTGCTGAAGTCGCAACAAATCTAATCTGCTCAATACTCGATTGCTCGATTAAGTCTGCGTACTCATCTAACGCAGCGAATGTTCGCTCTAGTGCCTCGGTTGAAAACTCGCCACTGCGATCAACCCCCTCACCCAAGCGCACAATCCGCATGAGACGCACCTGCTCATGCAATACCCCTGCGTCATCAACATCGGCTATGAGCAACCGAATCGAATTGGTCCCGCAATCAATGGCGGCTAAACTCATAGTTGGTCACCGCACGGATTCGCGATCCACCAAGGAGCCAGGGCCGCCAGTACCTCATCACCAAGTGGGTTAACCCCGGGGCCGGATGCCAAAGAGTGTGCCGCGAGAACGTGTAGGCATTTAACCCGGTTCGGCATGCCCCCGGCGCTAATACCAGCCAACTCAGCCACCTCTTCAATTGCTAATCGATCGGCCAAATATTGTTCGTGGGCGGTGGCATATTGCCCCGCCAATTCGGGGTCTGTTGCTAACCGCTGCTCCATCGTGCGCATCAAGCCACTTGCTTCGAGGGTCCCGATGGCACCGGCTAACCGCGGGCAGGTGGCGTAATACAAAGTAGGAAACGGGGTGCCATCATCAAGGCGCGGCGTAGTTCGAACTACATCAGGGGCACCGCATGGGCAGCGGTGCGCAACCTGCATCTCACCACGCGGTGCGCGACCTAATTGCACTTCGACTAAGTCAATATCTCGCCCAGATGCCGGCTCCTTAGAAGGGGTGGTCATTTGAAGAACCTATCCACCCCGGCCAGCAGCCAGGTCGCGTAATCACGTTGACCCGCCGTAGTAATCATCAGGGCGGCATCTTGCTTGTTCCGCATATTTCCTACTTCGACTATTACCGTGGGCACATCACTGAAATTCAAGGTTGACTGTTCACGGCTAACCATGCGCTGCCCAGCGATATAAGTTGAAGGTGGCGCGCCAGCCGCCTTCATCCCGGCGATCATGTCAGCGGCTAAACTCCTATCGACTTCGATCACGTCATCGGTCCAGCCCTTGATCCGAACCGGCTCGATGACAAAGAATCCGCGGCCACCTGATGGCCCACCATCGGCATGGATACTGACCATGGCATCTGCTTTTGCCGCGTTGGCTATACCAGCCCGATCCCAAACGCACGGACCCCATTTTGAGCGTGAGTTGGAATCGCGCGTCAGCACCACCGTGGCGCCCTGCGACTCCAGCAACTGCCGTAGTTGCTTTGCGATCTTCCAGTTCAAAGTGGCCTCTGGGAATCCGGCGTTAGTCGCTGTCCCGGTTGTGTTGCAGCCCTTAACTATGGCCCCATTGAACTTGGTGGCATTGATCTCATCGGCGAACTCTGGTGCACCATTGCCCAGCTGATGGCCCGGATCAATAACTATGGTTTTTCCACTCAGTGGGCCTTCAAGCGCCTGCACATTAGGTGCGGCACTAAAGCAAATACCTATCGCTACCAGTGCGGCGATCATTAAGCGCATCACAAGATCAGAAGCATCCGGCGATTGCCCAAGGTGTTGGGTTTAACCCGTTCAAGATCAAGGAACTCCGCGACGCCCTCGTCGTAGGACTGTAAAAGCTGCTCAAATACCGCGTGCTCAACGGGTGCACCTTCAATCTCGACAAAGCCGTGTCGGCCAAAGAATTCGGTCTCAAAGGTGAGGCAAAATACCCTTTTGATACCAAGGTTTCTGGCTCGCTCCAACTGCGCACTCAGAATTTTCGACCCGACACCACTTCGCCGATAGTCCGGATGCACGGCCAAGGTGCGAACCTCGGCGAGATCCTCCCACATCACATGCAAAGCACCGCAGCCAACAACTTCGTCACCGGCGTCTGCTACCAGAAACTCTTGGACATCTTCATAAAGTGTGACGGTTGCCTTAGAAAGCAAGCGACCATTTGGTGCGTATGCGTCAACCATGCCGCGGATGGCCCGAACATCACCGGTTTGAGCAGGGCGGATTTGCACGCTAACCCCTTACCTTTCCGGCTTCACGAGCGGGAACAAAATAGTCTCACGTATACCCAATCCCGTTAGTGTCATCAGCAAGCGATCAATGCCCAAACCCACCCCACCGGTGGGCGGCATCCCATGCTCAAGGGCGCGCAGGAAATCCTCGTCAAGTGGCATGGCCTCAGCATCACCGCGCGCACCGAGTGCCGCCTGCTCGGTAAGCCGCTGGCGTTGAATTACAGGGTCAACAAGTTCCGAGTAGCCGGTGGCTTGTTCGTAGCCATTGATATACAAATCCCATTTTTCGACTTTGCCGGCATCGGTGCGATGGTCACGCACTAACGGTGAAGTGTCGACGGGGAAATCAATCACGAATGTTGGTCGACCTTCAAAGCTATCGATGACATAGTGCTCAAATAGTTCTTCAACAAACTTGCCGGGAACCGCGGTAGGTTCTACTGAAATGCCAGCCGCATCACACCAGCTTTGGAGTTGCTCACGCGAAGTCTCGGGTGTTACTTGGGTACCAACCGCAGCCGAAACTGATTCATAAAGTGAAACCTCGGGCCAGGCCCCCGATAAATCATGCACTGAGCCGTCTGGATGCGTCACCTGCTCACTGCCAAACGCGGCCAGGGCCGCAGCCTGAATTAGCTCGCGCGTGATGGTAGCCATCACTCGGTAGTCGGCGTAGGCCTCGTAGAATTCGAGCATCGCGAATTCAGGTGAATGAGTGGAGTCGGCCCCTTCATTACGGAAGTTTCGGTTGATTTCATAGACCCGCTCGAGCCCACCTACTACCGCGCGCTTAAGGAACAACTCGGGAGCAATACGCAAGAACAACTGCAGGTCAAATGCATTAGAGGTGGTGACAAATGGCCGCGCGGTGGCCCCACCGTGCATGGTCTGCAGCATTGGAGTTTCAATCTCCAGATACCCACGAGCATCTAGTGACTTCCGGATAGCCGCAACCGTCGCCACCCGCGTTCGAGCAATCTGACGAGCCTCCGGGCGCACGATTAAATCGACATAGCGCTGGCGCACCCGAGACTCTTCGCTCAGTGGTTTATGGGCTACCGGTAGTGGACGCAGCGCTTTGGCCGCCATGAGCCAAGCATCGGCGAGCACCGAAAGCTCTCCACGTTTTGAGGTGATCACCTCACCGTGTATGAACACATGGTCGCCGATATCAACCAGATCTTTCCAAAGATCCAAAGGGCCTTCACCAACCCCAGCGAGTGAAACCATCGCTTGGATTTCAGTGCCGTCACCGGCCCGCAGCGTTGCAAAGCAGAGCTTGCCGGTATTGCGTTGGAAAATTACCCGCCCGGCGATACCTACTTTCTCGCCTGTTTGGTGGTCTATCGGCAAATCCGGGTAGGCCGCGCGGACGGACGCAATTGTCGTGGTAACCGGCACCTGAACCGGGTAGGCCTCTATCCCAGCTACACCCAGCCGATCGCGCTTATCGCGCCTGATCCGCATTTGCTCGGGCAGATCGACCTCGGGGCCCAGTTCTTGGTCGGTTCTTTCGGTGGCCATGGGACCCAAGGCTATCTGGCTATCCCAATAAGATGGCGAAGCGCTGGGTCGCGCCAACGAATAGGTTGGTCTGGGCTGCGACGACGCATGGGAACTCCTCTTATGCAGCGCCACCGCGGTCGCGTAAAACAAAGGGCCCGATCATGCGTGACCTTTGTCCTATTCCCTTATGGTCTACCTATGCCGCTCGTTACTTACCCGCCGATCCGGGCGGTCATCTTCGATATTCATTCAACGCTAATCGATCAAGGCTCAGCCGCCCAATGGTTGGAAGCCGCACTCCGGTCCACCCCACACAATTTGACTAACCTAGAACGCACTGAGTTAACCGATTTCCTTGACCTAATCTGGGAAGGCGCTCGGATAAGTGACCCACAGAGCCTGCGCGACCTCTCATTCGCCGATCATGAAAGAATTTTTCACGAACTGCTGCAAGCTGGGCCTGGGGTTGACCAAACACTCGCAGTATCCCTTTATGAGGTAATGCTCGATGTCTGGAAAGCCTATGACGACGCTGTCCCGACCTTGTATGCCCTGAAAAAAGCAGGGATAAAGATCTGCCTACTTTCAAACGCTGGCGTACCCATTCGAGACGTACTTGACCGTGAGGGCATCACCCCATTAGTTGACGCCGTGGTGCTGTCCTACGAAGTCGGCTGCGTCAAGCCCGACCCACGCATCTTCACCGCGGCCCTTGCCGCAATTGATTGCGACCCCAACGAGACCTTGATGGTCGGAGATAGTGGGCGCGATGACACCGGCGGTTTGGAACTCGGCCTACGCACCCTGATAATTCCGCGCACCTGGGGGCCGGTGCACGGCCTGGCGGTAGTTACCAAGCTGGTATTACCGAACTAACCGCAAGCACTCAACTTAAGCTCAATGACGGTTCGGGAGTGGCCGGCACTAACACCGGTACCGATTTTGATGGCGCCGCTGACGGTGAGTCGGTCGGCACCGCGGCCGGTGAGTCGGTCGGCACCGCTGACGGTGAGTCGGTCGGCACCGCCGATGGAGAAACCAACGGCACCGCGGCCGGTGACTGCGGCTCACTTCCGGTCACTGAACCGACCGAGCATGGTGCAGTCGTGCCATCACTGCGGGTGTAGGTGCAGGTGGTCGGAGTTGAAGTGCCAGTCTCACCGAAAGCCACCGCCGCATCGCTGGTGGTCATCGTTAACTTCCCGTTAGCAACTACGAGGCATCCCGGTTGCGCACACCCGGCATCTTGGCCCACCCAAGTAACTGTGCTATTCCAAGGAGACAACACCACCGTCATCGGGTAGGGCACACTCGACCCACTGACTGAAATCGTGGTCTGACCTGACGTGCGTGCAATATCAACACCAACCGTGCCGGCCGGAGGCGGTGTTGGCTGCGGTGGGCCCGGTGGGCTGGTCGGGCAAGGGTTGCCGCTGAGGCCAGCCTGGAAGCTACTCACGAATAAATAACCTGGATCAGCGTCAGGTGCCTGTGGGCCCACCTTCCACCAACCTAGGCTGCTCACGTTGCCCGCTTTGGCGATTGACGCACCGAGGGCGCAGGCATTAGCGGTGGTGAAGTCTTCACCTGAACCCTGTGCGCCAAGTGCTGGAGTTACGCCGACCGGGAGGTTAGGGAACTGCCCCTGCGTAGCCTGCAGTGATGCAAATACCGTTGCACCCATATCTGGCTCGTTAGAGCCGAACCACATTGCCATGGCATTGAGGCTCAGGTTTTTAACACCGGCGTTAACGAAGTCATTGACGACACTGACCGCTGCTTGAGGTAAACCATCGGGCAAGGTTCCGAGGGTCAAACTTATTTGTAGCTCTGGGTGCGCCTTTTGCAGGGCTGCCACAGCTGCTGCGCGTCGCTGGGAGTTTGCCTGGTTGTACACGATGCCACCTGAAGCTTCGATGTCGAAGTCCAGGCGATCAAGGTTGAGGCCGCTGACAATTTGCTCGAATGCCACCTGCAGTTTCACTACATCAGTGCAGTTGGCGCTGAGATCATCCGGCCCACCTTCTGGTGCCGATTGGCCACCGATTGATGGAATCACTCGGCCACCGGCTGACTGGAAAGCCGTGATCGCCGCGGCAACTGTGCCACCGGTGACCGGCTGATTGGCTCCGCCCCACTGTGGCACGCACGGCGCTGATTGGGTAATGAACCCGGCCGAGAAGTTTTTCAGGCCCGTCGCGCTACCCATACCGACAAAGTCAGGCACCGGCCAGCCGCCCGCATCTACATAAGGTGCTACAAGGACATTAGACGGCCAATCACTGGACGGTAGCGAACTTGCCCCGTCGATAAATAGTGATGCACTGTTAAATTTCAGGGGTGGAGTAGACCGCTGCGAACCAACTACGCCATTTAAGGTTTCAGAGATTGCTTCATCGGCCAAGATAGTTGCCGGATAAGAGACCACATTGCCGGTCATTGTTGGGTTACCGAGAGTCATGACAACTGAGTCTTCGGCCCCGGCCGGATTGAGCTCCACGAGAACCGCGTTTGGCGCATCACCTCCGAACGATTCATTCCATGACTTGACAACCGACGAGGTGCTGAGCACCTTTGCTGAGCGGACCGGACGATCCGTGAAGGCCAACGTGTTTGGGTCGACTCCGGTAAGGGCCAGCGTGTAACTGCCGTCAGCATTCTTACTGAGGAACCCACCATCAGCCGACTGGGAGAACAGCCAAGACTCACCCGCCGAGGAGTCAGAAGCCGGCTTTGCTACCACCCAAACCCCCGCAGCAGCAAGAAGAACAGCAGCAACAACAATCCCGGCGATCCAGCCTTCACGTTTTGTCATGTGGTGATCCTGCGATGCAACTTTAAAAAAAGCAAGCACAGCGCATAACCATTTTCCAAAGTTGTGAAAAATGTGAGGATAACCCCACCTTAAGCAGGAAATTTCACTTTAAGACGCGAGCCAGGGGCCGCCTACACCGTCACAGATTCTTTTCGAACACCAACCGCAGGCCAATCAAGGTTAAATCAGGTTCGTGATGGGTAATTGTGCGCGACTCGGGCACCACAATCGGAGCCAGCCCACCAGTTGCCACAACCGCGGTCAACTCATCAAGTTCCTCGCGAATACGATCCACTAGACCATCAACTTGACCCGCGAACCCGTAAAGGGCACCCGACTGCAGCGCCTCTACGGTGTTCTTGCCAATTGGTGAGCGCGGGCGCACCAATTCAACTTTGCGCAATTGCGCAGCGCGCTGGGCGAGGGCATCAAGGGATATCTCGATGCCAGGAGCGAGCGCCCCACCCAAAAACTCACCCTTCGCTGAAACAACGTCGAGGTTTGTCGAGGTGCCGAAGTCAACAACAATGCACGGGCCACCAAATAAATGGTGAGCCGCCAAAGTGTTAACAATGCGGTCAGCGCCAACCTCTTTAGGGTTATCAGTCAAGATCGGCACGCCAGTCTTGATACCAGGTTCGATGATGATTGTTGGGATACCGTTGTAGTAGCGATCGAGCATCAGGCGCATCTCACTTAGC
>CAMDKJ010000056.1 GCA_945900705.1 Bifidobacterium breve
CAAGTCCTGCGCGAACTCGAAAAAGCGATGCCGCCTCGGGCCATGGTTTCAACTGATATCGGCAATATCAATGCGGTTGCGAATTCATACCTAAGGTTCGAAGAGCCGCGTAGCTTCTTCGCACCCATGAGTTTTGGTAACTGTGGTTATTCCTTGCCAACCATGATCGGCGCTAAGGCGGCCGAGCCAGATCGTCCGGCGATTGCATATGCCGGCGATGGGGCGTGGGCGATGAGCATGGTCGAGGTGTTGACCGCGGTGCGCCACGACATTCCGATCACGGCGGTTGTGTTCCACAATCGCCAGTGGGGTGCGGAGAAGAAGAACCAGGTCGACTTCTACGACCGCCGATTCGTGGCCGATGAATTGGATAACCCAAGCTTCGCTGCAATTGCGCAATCGATGGGCGCCGAGGGGATAGTTGTCGACCAGCTTTCAGATGTCGGCCCGGCGCTCAAGCGTGCGGTTGATGCGCAGATGAACGAGGGCAAGACCACCGTCATCGAGATCATGTGCACGCGTGAACTTGGCGATCCTTTCCGCAAGGACGCGCTCTCCAAGCCAATCCGTTTTCTCGACAAGTACAAGGACTACGTCTAAGCCCACACTCAATCAAAAAATCCAAGCCACCGGTCAAGGGAGGTGCAGGTGCGTCAAGGAGCGGCGGAAGCCAGCATCTTGGGTCTAGAGGGCGCTGCCCTAGGTAGATCTATTGCGCTCGCTGACGGCTTGGACGAGCGCGTGCAACGGGCGGCTGAGTCTCTAGCTGAGGTTGGAGCCCGACCAGTTTTGGCGGTGAAGCAGCGCCCGAAGAACCTAAGCGCAGGGGTTCAAAATGTCGATCCGCAAACTTGGGCGAGCGATAACCCAGAACTTGCCGCGGTGCTAAGGGAGGTGGGGGAGCGACTGCTCACCCAGGGCAAAGCCGACCAGTCAGAAATTGATTTAATGCTGGTGGATCCGCTAGCAATCTCTATCGCCTCGGTGCAAGCCGGGGTAACTGACGGTTGTGTGGCGGGGGCGACGCGCCCATCAGCTGAAGTTGCACGCTGGGCATTGCGTATCGTCGGGCTCGCGGAAAAATCAAATACTCTCAGCAGTTGTTTCCTGATGATTTTTCCGGATCAGCGAATATTCGCCTTTGGCGATTGCGCGGTTGTCCCAGAACCGAATGCGGAGCAACTGGCCGAGATCACCATTGCTACCGCCGACACCTTTCGGGCACTGACTAATTTGCAGCCTTATGTGGCGCTTCTTTCATTCAGCACTAAGGGCAGTGCTGAGCATGAGTCCATTTCAATTGTGCGCGAGGCAACTGGCCGAGTGAGATTGCTTAGACCAGAACTCATTGTTGACGGTGAACTGCAATTCGACGCTGCGGTGATTCCCGAGGTTGGATTGGCGAAAGCGGCCGGATCGAACGTTGCTGGTCGCGCCAATGTTTTTATCTTCCCGAACTTGGCTGCGGGCAATATCGCATACAAAATTACCGAGCGCCTAGGGGGCGCGCAGGCCTTAGGTCCCCTATTACAAGGTCTTGCCGCACCCATTAATGATTTATCTCGAGGTTGTAACGCTCAGGATGTTTTTGATATTTCCCTTGTAACCCTTGTCCAGGCCGGCATATATTCGGTTCCTGCGTCGACGGAAGGGGCCTAACCGATGGTTATCCCGTTGGAAGGTCTGGAATATCACCCAAGCGGTAGCTCGGCTGACCCGCACGATGGCCCCCAAACGGTCTCCAAATCAGCGCCATTTTGGGTGCGGGTCCGAAAGAGCCACTGGACCACCCGCCTCACTGCGTTGGCCGCCTTCCTAGTTGTGTGGTGGTTCTTGACCACTCCATGGGCGTGGAACGGCGATAAGCCGATCATGTTGCCGCTCTATCTACCATCTATTCCGAGCGTGTGGAACGCCTTCATCAGGGCGAATACGATTCACCCGATTGCCGAGGGTGTTGACCGCGAAGTGGTGGGTGAGTACGGCTACTACCTTTGGCAGCACCTGTTAGCGACATTGCAGCGCATTGGCATCGGACTATTCTTCGCAATCGTTGTTGGCCTACCCCTTGGGCTGCTGATGGCCAGCGTAAAGATCATCAGTGTTTCAGTTGAGCCGTACATTAATTTCCTACGGTCACTCCCGCCCTTGGGTTACATCGGACTGCTGATCGTATGGTTCGGTATCGACAACACATCGAAGATTTGGCTCCTATTTCTGGCGGCGTTTCCGCCTATCACCATCGCCACGATCGCTGGTGTCAGTGGGATCAAGGAGGATCAGATCCACGCTGCACAGTCTTTAGGTGCATCCCGGCTGCAGGTGGTGTCAAGTGTGACTGTCCCTGCAATTGCGCCTGATCTCATAACGGGAATCAGGGTCGCACTTGGATTCGCTTGGACAACCGTTGTTGCCGCCGAACTCAACAATGGAATCCCAGGAATTGGCGGGCTCGCCTACCTATCAGGTACCGAATTGAAGACCCCTTTGACCATTACCTGCATCATCGTGATTGGTATCACTGCCATTGCACTCGACAGCATTATCAAAGCCATGGAAAGGGTCTTAACTCCGTGGAGAGGAAAGGCATGAAGCCAGTTCCAAAGTGGCCGGTTCAAAATATTTTGTCAAATATTTATCAACTAGAAGGGATGGAAGCATGAAGGTGTATAGAAATGTAGCCATGGTGAGTGCGGGTGCTGCGGCAATGCTCATCTTGGGAGCCTGCGGAGGCTCCAGTTCGGGGGAGGCATCTGCAGGTGGCGCGAGCGCGGCAACCAGTGCCTGCCCGATTGGTGCGGTAGATGAGTCGATCACCACGACGGCTCGCATCGCTTACCAGAAGATCCCGAATGGGGATCTAATAGTCAAGGACATGGGAATCCTAGAAGCCTGTATGCCAAAAGCCACCATCACATGGAGTGTTTTCAGCTCCGGTGGAGATGTCCTCCAAGCATATGGTGCTGGCTCAGTTGACCTAGGACTCACCGGTTCGAACCCGGCCGTAAAGGCTTTGTCAACCCCGCTTAAGAACACCCTTCCGCTGATCCAGGATGTGTGGATTCACGATGTGATTGGCGCAGGAGAGTCCTTGGTTGTCAAGCCGGAGATTAAGTCAGCGGCTGACTTGAAGGGTAAGCAGATTGCGACGCCCTTTGGATCAACTGCACACTACTCACTGCAGAACTGGCTGACCATCAATGGCCTGAGTTCAACTGATGTGACCTTGATCAATCTCGAGCCCGAAGCGATGGTTGCGGCATGGCCAGATCTTGCTGGGGTATGGGTCTGGGATCCAGCGCTGAGCGAGCTGCAAAAGGCTGGTGGCGTGCTTTTGGCCACGGCGGCCGAGACTGCAGCAGCAGGGTTCCCCACATACGACTTGGGGAATGTTGTTGCTGACTTCGCAACTGCGAATACGCCCTTTATGAATATGTGGGCAAAGGCGCAGAACTACGCGGTGACGATGATTCTGGATGATCCGGCTGCAGCTGCCGAGAGCATCGCAGCAGAATTAGCTATCACACCTGCTGAGGTTGAGAAGATGTTCGGTGGTTTTGTCTATCTTCCGGCGGCCGATCAGGCCTCAGATAAGTGGCTGGGCGGGCAGTTGGCCAAGGACTTTGTCGGCACCGCCGGCTTCCTCCTGGAACAGGGCGGAATCGAAGGCGTAAGTACTCCTGAGGAGTACGCGGCCGGAGTGAATTCCAGTTTCGCCAAGGCAGCAGCAGAGTAATGTCGCGCGACAAGAGCCTGGTAGTTGACGGGGTTCGTCAGTTCTTCGGACCGAAGAACTCTCGAGTCCAGGCTTTGTCGCGCACCGATCTGGTGATTGAGCCGGGGCAGTTTGTGTGTCTTGCCGGACCCTCCGGGTGCGGCAAGACCACCCTGCTCCGGCTCATCGCTGGCTTCATAAAGCCGTCGGAAGGGCAAATCACCGTAAGTGGATCGGAGATCTTCGGGCCGGGCCCAGACAGAGGTGTGGTCTTTCAATCCCCGACCCTTTATCCATGGATGGACGTGGCGAGCAATGTTGAATTGGGACTCAAGTTTCAGGGCGTGTCCAAGGACCAGCGTCGAGCGGACTCCGAACGCTACTTGCAGATGGTTGGCCTAACCGATTTTGCGCATCGCCGCACGTATGAACTGTCTGGTGGCATGCAGCAGCGGTGCCAGATCGCCCGGGTACTGGCAAGCGACCCGGAGTTTATCTTGATGGATGAGCCCTTCGGCGCACTGGACGCGCTAACGCGTGAGCGCCTTCAAAATGAACTTCTTGATATCTGGCGCAAAACTGGCAAGACGATTCTTTTCATTACCCATAGCGTTGATGAGGCCGTGTTCCTTGGCTCAAGGGTCTTGGTAATGAGTCCGCGCCCGGGCAAAATTCTTTTCGACGAGCCAGCCATTTTCTCCAAGCCTGGTGAATCAATTGCGGCCGAGGAGATTCGATCCTTACCAGCTTTCCTTGAGCTTCGCGAGCGCGTTCGCAGCTCAATTCAACATAGTCATTAGCAGCACCTAGTTAATGGGAGTCGAGCCAATGTACGAACCTAACCCAGAAGAGGGTAAGCGCGTCCTTGAGATGGATCGCGCCCACGTCTTTCACTCTTGGAGCGCTCAGGGCGCCTTAGCGCCAATGTGTGTGGCCGGTGCCGAAGGCAGCTACTTCTGGGATTATGACGGCAATCGATTTTTGGATTTCTCCTCGCAGTTGGTCTTCACCAATGTCGGCCACCAGCACCCGAAAGTTGTTAAGGCAATTCAAGACCAGGCCGCGAAACTTTCGACCATCGCACCTCAGCATGCGAATGCTGCCCGCAATGGTGCAGCGCAGCGAATAACGGATTTAGCCGCGCCAAATCTGAATAAAGTGTTTTTCACCAACGGTGGCGCCGATGCAATCGAAAATGCCATTCGGATGGCACGAATTCACACCCATAAGCACAAGGTTCTTTCTTTCTATCGGTCTTACCATGGCAATACCGGGGCGGCAATTGCGGCTACCGGGGATCCGCGCCGTTGGCCGAATGAGTACTCCACGCAGCATGTGCACTTTTTTGGCCCTTATCTTTATCGCACTCCGTTTTGGTCAACAAGTCCAGAGCAGGAAAGTGAGCGCGCACTCGAGCACCTTGAGCAGGTCATACAGTTCGAAGGGCCAGATACCATCGGCTGTATTTTAATTGAGTCGGTCGTCGGGACCTCGGGCATCTTGGTTCCACCACCGGGGTATCTGAAAGGTGTAAGGGCTTTATGCGATAAGTACGGGATTGTTTTCATCGCCGATGAAGTCATGTCGGGCTTTGGTCGAACCGGCAAGTGGTTTGCCTTCCAGCACTTCGATGTGGTGCCAGATCTAGTCACTTTTGCGAAGGGCTCGAACTCTGGTTATGTGCCAGTAGGTGGGGTGATAATCGCCGATCACGTCGCTGCCACCTTCGATGAGCGAGTGTTCCCAGGTGGGTTGACCTACTCCGGGCACCCCTTGGCATGTGCGTCAATTATCGGCACCCTAGATGCCATGAAGGAGGAGGGCATTGTTGAAAATGCCGCGATGATTGGCGAGAAAGTGCTCGGCCCTGGTCTTGCTGAACTACAAGAACGCCACCCAGTCATTGGCGAAGTGCGCGGACTTGGGGTGTTCTGGGGCCTAGACCTGGTAACTGATCGGGCGACACGGGCACCGCTGGCGCCATATGGAGGGAAGAGTTACGGGCCCGCTTCGCCTGCAATGGGTGAACTAGTAGCAGAATGTAAGCAGCGGGGTCTTATGCCATTTATTAATTACAACCGTATGCACGTCGCTCCACCCTGCACGGTAACTGAAATCGAGGCCAAGGAAGGTTTGGCGATCCTTGACGAGGTCTACACCGTAATTGACAGGCACTATGTTGGCCAAAGCTAAGGGAGAAGTGAATTAATGCGGTATGGCTTCGCGATTGATCAGCGTTCATGCATTGGATGTCACGCTTGTACGGTTGCCTGCAAGACCGAACACAATGTGCCGCTAGGGCAGTTTCGCACCTGGGTGAAGTACGTCGATAAGGGTGAGTACCCTTCGACAACCCGCGAGATGGGTGTCATGCGGTGTAATCACTGCACCGATGCTCCGTGCGTGACAATCTGCCCCACGCAGTCACTGTTTAAGCGTGATGATGGCATTGTCGATTTCGATAGCGATTTGTGTATTGGGTGCAAGAGCTGCCAACAGGCTTGCCCATACGACGCGATTTATATTGACGAAGAGACTCATACAGCCGCCAAATGCAATTTCTGTGCCCATCGAATCGATCAAGGCTTGGAGCCAGCCTGCGTCGTAGTTTGCCCAACCGAGTCGATCTGGGTTGGCGATATTGAAGACCCGGCAAGTGGCATAAGTAAGTTCTTGAGTCTGACGCCGGTTAATGTGCGCTCACCAGAGCAAGGTACCCGGCCAAATGTTTTCTACGTGGGTGCCGATAGCACTGTCCTCGACCCGTTGGCGGCGCCCGTTGACGGCACCTACCTGTGGGCCGATGCTGATCCGCTGCGATTAGAGACTGCGGGTGATTTGCCCGGTGACCCAGTTAGCAAGGCGCGCACCACCTTAAATACTGCACATCCGCGGCCTTGGGGTTGGAAAGTCTGGACTTATCTTTGGACCAAGTCGATTGCGGCTGGCGCAGTAGCACTAGCAGCCCTTCTCATTTTGACTTCATCCGATCGTTCTGCTCTCTTGACAACAATCGCCCCATTAATTGGAGCGATCTTCATTGGGTTGACCGCGGTGCTTTTGATTTGGGATCTGAAGCAGCCAAAGCGCTTCTACTACATCTTGACCAAACCCAACCCGAAATCTTGGCTGGTTTGGGGCTCAGTGTTCTTGGGCATATTCGCGGGAATAGCTGGGTTGACCTTCCTGAGCGGTGCATTCGGCTTGGAAGTAATCGTGTACTGGCTCGCTTGGCCAGCGATACCTGCCGCAGTAATGGTTGCTGGCTACACAGCATTCTTGTTCGGTCAAGCAGAGGGCCGCGATCTTTGGCAGTCGCCGGCGCTCTTTTGGCATCTACTCGCGCAAGCGGTCATGACAGGTGCCGGAGCGCTGTTAATTGTGTTGCCGTTCATGGCACCGCAGGTGGCGGTTAGCCGCTGGCTGGGCTGGGCCTTGGTTATTGGGGTGGTGGCGCACCTACTTATTGTCGCGGTTGAATTCGGTGGTCGTCATCAGACCCAGAATGCGACCGTGGCGGCCCACAGCATTACCCACGGCCGCTATTCCAGGACTTTTTGGTTTGGTTCAATCGGGCTGGCGATCGTAGGTGCGGTATTCGTGATTCCGGTGCTACTAGGCGGATCACTTTTGTTTGGGCTGATCGCCGGCCTACTAGTGCAGGTGGCATTACTGGCGCATGAAACCGTTTTCGTTAAGGCCGCTCAGGATGTGCCGCTGTCATGATGGTGAGTTCGAACGCGAAAAAGGGAGTGCGCAACTAATGGGTTCACGAAAGCACCAAAGTTCGGTCCCCTCAGGTCCGGCCGCGCACTCGGTCGACGCAGACCAGCCCGAGCACTTTGGGCTGCGGGTCAACGGGAACCTGTCCAACTACCCCCCGGCTGATCAATGGGATGACTACGTCATGTACGACGCCAAAGCCCACCCGCGTAAGGTGGGACGAAACTACATGCTGGTGCCCACCACTTGCTTTAACTGTGAATCAGCTTGTGGGCTTTTGGCCTATGTCGACAAAGAGACCAACGAGGTCACCAAAATCGAAGGTAACCCGGCCCACCCGGGGTCACGGGGTCGCAACTGTGCCAAGGGCCCGGCCACCCTGAATCAGATAAGCGACCCCGAACGCATTCTTTATCCACTCAAGCGTGTTGGCGCTCGTGGCAGCAATCAATTCGAGCGGGTGTCATGGGATGAGGCCCTTGATGACGTAGCCGGCCGTATCCGCAAGGCCATAATCGAAGAGCGCCGTGATGAGGTTATTTATCATGTGGGCCGCCCTGGTGAAGATGGCTTTGCCGAGCGAGTGCTTCTGGCCTGGGGGGTTGATGGCCATAACAGTCACACCAATGTCTGCTCGGCCGGAGCCCGGCTCGGCTACAGCCTGTGGGGAGGTTACGACCGGCCATCGCCGGACTATGCAAATGCCAAGGTAATCCTGCTCATCTCAAGTCACCTCGAAGCAGGCCACTATTTCAACCCGCATGCCCAGCGCATAATGGAAGCCAAAATGCGCGGGGACGCAACTTTGGTTGTTGTTGATCCACGACTCTCCAATACTGCGGCGCACGCCGACATGTGGATGTCGCCGTGGCCGGGCAGTGAAGCCGCAATGCTGCTGGCCATCGCGGCCTATTTGTTGCGCAATGACAATGTCGCCTGGGATTACCTGAATCGCTGGGTTAATTGGCGCGACTACCTGCGCAATATGCACCCGGATGCAGATCCTGATGATTTTGAGGATTTCAAAACTCGCCTCACCGCGGACTACCAGAAGTACACCTTCGAGTATGCCGCGCAGGAGTGCAAAATCCCGGCCGCGCAGATCGAGAAGCTCGCTGAAATCGTCTCGAAGGCTGATGGGCGCTTGGCTGCGCACGTTTGGCGCGCCGCTACCGCAGGCAATCTTGGCGGTTGGATGGTTTCGCGTGCGCTTTTCTTTTTGACTGTTCTTACCGGAAGCGTTGGTACCAAGGGTGGAACCAGCCCCAATGGCTGGAACAAGATCATCCCGCACGGGCCTGATATGCCCGGTGGCCACGACCTTTGGAACAAGATGCTCTGGCCGGCGGAATTCCCGCTATCGACCAATGAGATGTCGATCCTGTTACCGCACTTCTTGCAAGATGGTCGCGGGAAACTCGATGTCTACTTCTCCCGGGTCTATAACCCCATCTGGACAAACCCCGATGGATTTTCATGGATCGAAGCTCTGACCGATGAAAGTAAAGTCGGCTGCCACGTGGCGCTAACGCCGACCTGGTCTGAGACGGCCTCATTCGCCGACTACGTGCTGCCGATGGGCCATAGCACTGAGCGCCATGACACGCAGTCATACGAGCAATACGGTGGCAAGTGGCTGGGATTCAGGCAGCCGGTGCGACGGGTTGCCATGGAGAAAATGGGCCAGACGTTCACCGATACCCGTGACGTGAACCCCGGTGAAGTATGGGAAGAGAACGAATTCTGGTTCGAGCTCTCATGGCGCATCGACCCCGATGGCTCACTTGGTATCCGCAAGTTCTTTGAGGCGCCGGGTCGTCCCGGTGAAAAAATTACGGTTGATGAGTA
>CAMDKJ010000057.1 GCA_945900705.1 Bifidobacterium breve
TGTCTATCGCCGCGAACTGAAGGTGGGCCGGCGGGGGAGTAGCGACACCGGCCTGGCTGCGCCCATAAAAGGCAACTTCAGGACGCGTCGGGGCCGGTGGTATCGGCCGCCCGTGGTGGTGATCGGCAGCTAATGCAGAGGTAGCGCCCGCGACGCCAACGGCACCCAGACCCGCGGCACCCAGACCCGCGGCACCCAGTAGCGCACGGCGCGACAGGCTGGTAGCAGAACTGATTTTGGAATTCTCTGGCATTGCCCCTCCTAAGTTTGGGTTCTTGGAGTGAGCATCGCTGGTCAAGTTGCGAATTGACCCAGCAAAAGATGTGGGTTTTATGTGAATGCAGCCGTGCCTGCCCTAGCCGGTAGGGATGGTGATCTGGACACGTAGGCCGCCCAGTGGGCTGTCAAGGAGTTCTAACCGACCGCCGTGGGCCCCAATCACCGCGCCCATGATGCTCATGCCTAAGCCAAAGCCACCGCTGGACGTTGAGGGGGTCTCATCTAAGCGGGTAAAACGTTGCAGCACTGCTGCACGTTGAGCCACCGGTATCCCCGGGCCAGCATCATCGACTTGCAAGACGGTTTGGCCATCATGCTGGTGCAGGTGGATGTCAACCGGAGAGTCAGCCGGGGTATGCCGAGCGATATTCTGCACCAGATTAGAGACCAATTGGCGCCACGCATCGGGCTCACCGCGAATCAAAGATGTTTCTAGGTCTGAGACGATGCGCCGGTTGGGGTTAAGTGCGGTGAGATCCGCGAAGAAATCCTGAACGATTCGTGCGAGGTCAAATACCTGGAAGGCTTGCGGGGCAAGGGTATCCATTTTCTCCAGCACCAAGAGTTGGGTAACCAATCCTTCAAGTCGGTGGCTCTCGGTTGCGATACGAGCAAGGGCGCGGGCCTGTAGGTCAGAGGCGTCGGGGCTTTCATTCTGCAGTAGTTCGACGTATCCGCGAATGACCGTGAGTGGCGTGCGGATCTCATGTGAGGCATTGGACACGAATTTTCGAAGTTGCCCTTCTGAGGCTTCGACGCGAGTGATCGAATCGGTTAATTCGCCGATCATCGTATTTAGTGCAGTTGACAGCTCACCAAGTTCGGTTCCGGGTTGAGCCGTCGGAACCCGGCGGCTGGTATCACCCAGGGCGATCGCCGTCGCAGATTCGACCATCGCATCAACCGGACGAAAGAATCGTCTGACGACCGCCCAGGAGGCTATGGCGCCGATAGCAGTGACAAGGGCAACACCGAGGCCAATCGAGATGGCAAGTTGCTTCAGGTTACTTTCGACGTCTGTCAATGGCGTCGCTGCGACCGCCAGCGCCCGGTTTGGGTCAGGTTGGCGGGCGATCACCCGATAGGTGATCGACCCGGGGACGGTGATTGCCGATTGCTGTGCCTGCGCAATTTGCGCCGCCGTTAGGGTCGGAAATGGCAGTGGGTCCGAGCTGTAGCCAGCCTGCCGCAGGACGGTTATCGAGCCATCGCGATTCACTCGCCCGATCGCCATCTGAATAAATGCATCGGCCGGCGCAGGGCGCGGCCGATCGGACATCGCCTGAACCCGGGCATCTGCGACTGCATAACGTAGGCCGTTATCGATAGTTTGGTACTGAATACTTGACGCGGTGAAATAGACGAATGCACCAAGAGCGGCAGTTGAAAAAAGAATGAGTAACGCGGTGAGAATCGTAATTCTAGATCTAAGACTCATGGTTACTTCTTAGCCGCGAGTAATTGATACCCGACACCGCGCACTGTTCTGATGGTCGCCGAACCACCTAGTTTCTTGCGCAGATAAGAGATATAGGTCTCCAGAACCGTGGTTTCGGTACCCGCATCAAACCCCCAGATCTGGCGCAATAGTTGGTCCTTTGTCATCACTCGGTTGGTGTTTTCCATGAGTGTTTGCAGTAGGCGAAATTCGGTGGCGGAAAGATCCAACGCCTGCTCACCGCAACTTGCCTCGTGGGTATCGGAATCGAGTTTCAAGGCCCCAACAGTGATCAGGGCTGATTGCTGTTCACCCAAGGATCTGCGCAAAACCGCGGCAACGCGCAAGGTCAGCTCCTCGATCCCGAAAGGCTTCTTAACGAAATCATCGGCCCCGAGCTTGAACCCAGCACTGGTGTCATCGCGGTCCTGTCGAGCGGTGAGGATGATGACCGGGGTGGTGTCGCCCGCCGCGCGCATTCGTGTCAACACCTCATAGCCGTCCATCTTCGGCATATTGATATCAAGCACGACGAGGGCGACGGGTGATTCGCGAAGCGCATTTAATGCCTGCATGCCATGGGAGGCCGAGCGGGTCTGGTACCCAGCGAGCCGTAGGGCGTCGCAGATCAGGTCATTGACATTGGGCTCGTCGTCAACGACCAAGATGGTTGCGGTCATTGATCCTCCCCGAGTCGAAATGTTCATCAGTTCGACGATCGCAATATGTGATAACTGTACGGCGGCCGACCCAATAATGGGTCGGCCGCCGGATTGCTCAGTAACTTAACTGGCTGGTTGTGGTGCGGTTTGGGTACCACGCCCACCGGAGGCTGAGCGCTCTGGCTGCGCAGCCTTGATGGCATCGGCCTGTGCCTGAGTGATCGTTCCGTTGGCTACGAGCGCAGCAAGTGGTCCACCACCGGTGCGTGCGGCGCCCGTAGTTCCGGTAGTGCTCGTGGTGCTCGCCGAGCGCTCTGGGCGTGCAGGCCGGGCAGCCTTGATGGCGTCGGCCTGTGACTGGGTTAACGTGCCCTCGCTCACCAATCCGCTGAGCACGCTGGCTTCAATGACAGCGCAGTCAACCTTCACGCCACTTGCTTCAGCGGCTTCTTTGGCCTCGTGCATTTCGTACCGGAATTCTTCCTTTTGCGCTTCGGTGATGGTGCCGGCGGTTACGAGTGCTGAAAGTGCGGCTCCCTTGGGCCCACCGCCACCGTTGCCAGCGGCAGACGCCGTGCCAACTCCGGCGCCAATAACGAGTACGAGTGTACCTACGGCTACTGCGGCGCGGGTACCCCATTTTACATTGCGGTTCATGGAATTCTCCTTTTTTCAGGGTCCCATCGGTGGGGCCCTTGGTCGGTTAAGGCAAGAATGCCCCGCATATTTGTGTTACTCCTTGGGCAAACATGTGGAATTCATGTGAATGATTTAGCTCACCCTTTGGCGGGGGGTAGAACAATGCGCCACGCCACTACCTGCTCGGGGTCAAAGGTGACGATCTCGCCATTTCGCTTACGGATAGTCGTCAAAGTTTCCAGGAAACCGAGTAGCTCGGTAGGGCCACCGGACTCATGTAATCGCATGGTGACTCGCAGGCCGATTTCGGCAGTGCCCGGATGCGGGGGCTTTGGGGCCGCGGATGACATGGGACCCATTGTCGCGTAACGAGCCTAGGTACACTCGCGGCATGACTTCACCTTTCCCTGCAGAGTCATTTGCTGATGTAATCGAGGCCAATCGAGAGTTTGCCGCTGGTTTCGCTTTCGCGGGCCAACCCGGTCGGGCCCAACGGGGCTTGGCCATCGTGACCTGCATGGATTCACGTATTAGCCCGCTGGACGTTGTGGGTATGGAGGCCGGGGATGCCAAGATTTTGCGCAATGCCGGTGCCCGCGTCACCGAGGACGTTTTACGGACTTTGGTCTTGGCGAGTTACCTACTCGGTGTCGAGCGCATTTTGGTTATGCCGCATACCGATTGCCGGATGGCTCAGGCACAGGAGTCGGAAATCCATGCAACGATTGCCGAACAGTATGGTGTTGACACGAGAAGCCTTGAATTTCGGACAGTGACCGATCAGCGGGCGGCACTGATTACTGATGTCACTCGAATTCGATCATTTCCACTTATTTCCGAGGCGGTTGCTGTGGCGGGCGCAATATATGACGTCCACACCGGAACCCTTGAGTTAGTCGACTGCTGACCGGCCTGTTAGCTCAGCCAGCGTAAGTGGGTAAGGCAGACATATGCATCCTGGACACCGATGCCGGGAATCTTTACCGTGGTGCACTCCGGCGGTGAAGGCCGCGCCCATGGCGGAATACTGCTCCAAAATACATCAACTTGTTCGCGGGTTGGCGCATACATAGCGATAGCGGTTGGCGTGCTGAGTTCGAGGCTATCAACCTCATCACGGGTGAGTTCTGCTTCGGTGGAGACGTTGTTGTAACCCCAAAGTTGCATCGCGGCAACCGCCGCCATCTGGTGTTCTGGGTCGGTCCAGATGCCGACGGTGTCAGCGGCGGAAGTGTTGTCGATAATCCATTGCTCGGCCTTGATCTTCTCGCGCATAATTTGTTCGCCACTGAAATCCACATAGGCCGCGCGGAATGGGTACTGGCCGTAGATGCCCATAAGGCCGCGCCCATTCTGGAGTAGCTGCATGCCGATCGCTGTGATTGCCAGGGCAACCAGCACGGCAAGTGCCGACGTTAAGTTACCCGACCGACGCGTGATGCTGGCCGCCACCAAAAATCCTAGGCAGATTAGTAGGACGATCATGACGCCCATTGGACGCTCGATAACTTCTGCCCATCTACCACTCCATAAAAGCAGCGGTACGGCTGCGAGCGGCACTAGCAGGGCTGAGGCCGGGAAGTTGCGGCGCTGCAAAAGCGCGGCCGCGGCAAGCCCGATAGCTGCGAGTGAGCCCGGCCATAATTTGGCGATGTAATGCGGGGCTTCAAGCCAAGGTCCGGGCACCAGCGCGTAATAAATCGCAGTAAAAGCGATATTGGTTGAGGCAACTACCACCGCGGTAACAGCCCAGCGGTTACCGCGGGTGGTGATCGCGGAGATAGCGGCAATAATCAATGCCGAAACTGGTACGAGCAGGGCAATATCGCTGGCCCAAATCGTTGGGTCGCTGATGAAATCCGTGTAGTCCAGCCGCCCGTTCCAGTACAAGTAGGTACTTACCCAGTTCAGACCCGGGAACAGCAATAGGCCCAGTGCGATAAACATTAGGAGGCTGACAGCGAACCCGGCTATCGCGGCGACTGTGTCGAAGAGCAAAGCCCGCCAACGATCGGTATGGGTCACGTAAACACCAACTAACCGAATGCCAACCCACATCGAAAGAGCCAGGAAGCAGGCGTACGGGTTAAGCATCAAGAGCCAAGCGGCGGTCGCCCCAGAGATAAGTGCGGGTAGCCAGTAAATGCGTGGCGTGCCAAATGTGCACCAAGTGCCTAGCGCGATGAATAGCAAGGTGGCAGCCAAAATGGTGCCTGTCAGGTAGGGGTTACCGACATAACTGAGAACCATTGTGTTCAGCGCCGCGAACAAGGCGATGACGCTCGCTAATTTGCGTGAGCTCACCTGCCGAATCAACCAATACAGGGAAGCCACAATCAAGGCGATCAGCAAGAAGCGCCAGAGCGCGAATCCAGCCCATGGGCCTAAAAGCGAGATAAGCCCGCGAACCGGGGCGATGAAACCAAGGCGGGTCCAGAAGTAGGCCGGATCAATTGCCCGATCGGTGACCTCATTGCCGAATAGGGCCAGTGATGCATAGAACTCAGAGTCTGGGGAATTGAACCCGACCCATTGCCGTGAACCGGAAAGGAAGGCACTGAAGATGCTGATAGCAGCAACGATTATCGCGTCAAGTGCAACCGGCCGTAGTTTTGAGGCTCGAGCAGCCGTCACTGCTCCTTGGATCACAGAGTTATCGTACCGACGCCGACATCACCCGCTGGAGCGCTCACTGCCTACGCCGTGATGCACCCAAAATACCGTCTGGGGGTCATATTTCTTTTTAATCCTTAGCAATCTTGGGTAGTTACTACCCCAGAACTCAGATTGCCAATTCGGCTCAAAGTAGTTGCCTTCATTCGAGTACGAAGCCCCCCCTGGAGTCGCCAGGGTAACGAAATCCATGGCTTTGTTGACGCCATCGAACTGACTTTGCGCAATTGCCATATCTGGCTCGTGCCCTGCAACGCCAACGTATTTGTACTGCACCCAATCGCCCATAGTGACAAACGCTGCGTTATTAAATACCGCTGGATTCAATGAGGTCTCACGATCGCGCGTGGCAGCTTCCGGATGCTCGCCTGAGAGTGCCTTATTGGTTTGGAGGAGTACCAAACTGGTGCGCGTTGCGTTGAATATTGCATCGGCAAGAACTTGAGCTTGATCACCTTGTATTGACTTCAGGGGGATACCTCGCCCCTGGTATCCGCCCCAGTAGGCGCCTACTTCAACCGCGTTTCCGGACCACCAGTAGTAGCCCGAGGGGGCACCGACTCGGTCGTCCATGATCACGCCATCATTCTTGGTTGGATCCCATTTGTCCACGAAGGGCTTGATGCTGAAATTTGCATCAACGGTGTACTCGGCTGGGCGCGACCGCAGTACGTCAAGCAGCGGTGCCCAAATCGCCTTGGCTTCAGAAATCGACATATCAAGGAATGAGGTTCCGAGTTCAATCTTGTTCTCACCTTTGACAAAAGTGACCCCCTCGCCCCATGCCGGACTGTTTAGCGAAATTTCGATGAGACTTAGGTACCGGCGGATAAGTTCTCGGTAACTGACATCTGATTTTGCGGTTATTGAGCCGGACAGCCAGCCCGCGGTGCTCGGCATTGGGTGGGTGAGCAAGGTCATGCGGCTGACGATGCCGAAGGTGCCGCCACCGCCGCCCCGCATTGCCCAAAATAGGTCGGCATTTTGATACTTATTGGTAACCCGCACCTTGCCATCAGCGGTGATTACTTCAATTTCAAGAACCCCTGCCGCGCCGCTGCCAAATCGCTTCGAATATGAGCCGAAGCCACCGCCTAGAGCAAACCCGCCACAGGCACCGACGCTTGTGCATCCACCCCCTTGTACATATCGGCCGGCCTTAGTAACCCCTTGGTAGGCCTCCAGCCAACGGTTTCCTGCTAAAACCGAAACAGCCTGCTCGGCTGGTACCGAGCTAGGTGCACCGGCTGGGCGAAAGCTTTTGTGAATTGTCACTTTGCGCATATTGTGCGTCCAGACCAATAGGGAGCGCGGCGCCGATGATCGGCCAAAATAATCGTGGCCGGTGCCTTTGACGACAATTCTGACTTTGTTCTCGCGGGCGAAATTAACGGCGGCGAGAATGTCTTGAGTGCTCTCTGCCGCGACCGCGTAAGTACTGGCCGTAGAGGTCCATGCTTTAAACATGCCAGTTGATTGGGTGGCACCTGCTTGCTCTTCCAAATACCAGGGGTTTTTAAGACGTTGCGGGATGATCGCTGATTTAAGTGAGGCCCAAGGGGTAATCGGTTGAATTAGCCGCCCACCCACTCGGGCATTTAGTTGTGCCCAGGTGGCCTTACTGGGCCAAGCGGTCTTCGCTAACCCCGTAGCGGCACCGGCTCTACCTGCGGGAAGGACTGTGGCACCGATTACCGCAGCAGCAGCGCCAAGGAAAGATCGGCGGGTAATTCCTGAAAAATTCATGGGATAGACAATAGTGGAAACGCAGGCAGGAAGTGGGCTGATCTGAGCCTGGCTACTATGGGCCACGATTGCGGTGACCGTCTTGTTTGCGGTTAGCTTGACTCCAGATTAATCGAGGCTGCGACTTTCTGGCACGCCTCACCAAGCGCCTTGAATTCGGATTTACTCAGGACATCAACCAAGTTCGCCCGCACACCGGTGACATGGGTTGGGGCAGCGGCGACAAGTGCTTGCCAGCCAGCATCGGTAAGTACCGCGAATGAGCCCCTTCGGTCTTCTGTGCACTCTTCACGTGCGAGGAGGCCGGCAGTCTCCATGCGTCCGACTTGATGTGACAGGCGGCTGCGAGAGGCCAAGGTCGCCTCTGCCAATTCACTCATGCGCATCCTCCGGCCCTCGGTTTCGCTGAGGCGAACCAGAATTTCATAATCAGCGATGGTCAAGCCGTGCTGGATCTGTAGGTCGGTATTGAGCTGATGATTTAGGAGTGTCCAGGCTGCAATGAATGCCCGCCATGACCGCTGTTCATCAGGGCTTAGCCACTTGGTCACGGGCTTAGTCTACTAAAATTAGTTGAATTTGGTACTTCTATCTTCGATATCGAGGTCGGCGCCCAGTCACCAGGTGGTTGCGCCAGTTGGCAGCGTCAAGATCTCGGCGCCGGTCGTGGTTACCACCAGGGTGTGTTCAAATTGCGCGGTCCGGCGCAGATCCTTGGTTACCACCGTCCAGCCATCGGGCCACATCGAGTAGTCATGGGTGCCCAATGTCAGCATCGGCTCGATGGTAAATGTCATGCCGATCTCTAAGACTAGATCCGATCCTGGATCGTCATAATGGGGCACAACTAGGCCCGAGTGAAATGACGTTCCAATGCCATGGCCGGTGAAATCTCGCACCACCCCGTAGTTGAATCGGCGGGCATAACTTTCAATAACGCGACCGATTACATTCAGCGGCCGGCCGGGCGCGACGGCGGCGATTGCGCGCCGAGTGGCTTCCCGCGTCCGCTCGACCAGCAGTTTGGACTCATCGTCAACGGAGTCTCCGACCAGATAGGTCGCGTTGGTGTCGCCATGGACTCCGCCGATGAAGGCGGTGATATCAATATTGCAGATATCTCCGTCAAGTAGCACCGTTGAGTCGGGGATGCCGTGGCAGATGACTTCATTAAGGGATGAGCAAAGTGACTTGGGGTAGCCCCGGTAGCCGAGAGTCGATGGGTAGGCACCGTGATCGCATAGATACTCGTGGCCGATGCGATCGAGTTCGTCGGTGGTGACCCCAGGCTCGATGTGGGCACCAACTTCAACTAATGCGTCAGCGGCAATTCGCCCGGCTATCCGCATTGCCGCCAGGGTTTGCTCGTCTTGTACTTCGGAGCCGGTGTAGCGCTCGGGGGCTGGCTTTCCGACATAAGACGGCCGAGGGATATTCGCTGGCACCGCGCGCTCGGCGGAAATCGTGCCTGGAGTAAGTACAGGGCGAGAATTTGCTGGCATGGACGGCATTGTAGGTGGAAGCTCAGCACATGCGAAACGTGAAAGGCCCGCACCAAACGGTGCGGGCCTTTCACGTTCACGCTTGGGGCCGAACTAGGCCTTCTTCGCGACGCGACGACGGACAACCTTGCGCGCTGGGCGCTTTGCTGCCTTCTTCGCGACCTTCTTTGCTGGGCGCTTTGCTGCCTTCTTTGCTGGGCGCTTTGCTGCCTTCTTTGCTGGGCGCTTTGCGGCTTTCTTTGCTGGGCGCTTTGCTGCCTTCTTTGCTGGGCGCTTTGCGGCTTTCTTTGCTGGGCGCTTTGCGGCTTTCTTTGCTGGGCGCTTT
>CAMDKJ010000058.1 GCA_945900705.1 Bifidobacterium breve
GGACCGCGGGGGTGCATCTACCCGATTTGAAATCCGTTGTTGTCGGCGCTGCCGTAGACATCATGGAGAACACACTAAGGTCGCAGCCCACATTGTCGCCACCTGGAGTTACTCCCAGCGAAAGTAGCGGCGGGCGAGAAGAGCGCCGACGACCCCCCAGACGGTAAGAACAATGGCAGGCAATAGCAGGTCCGCGGTGCTGGTCGCCTGATTTACGAGCGCAATATTCAGTGCTCCAACGAGTGCCGCTGACGGGGTGAGTTCGATTATTGACCCGAGGACATCAGGTAATTGGTTCGGCGAAATGATGATGCCGCCAAATAATAGAAGTGTGAGAAAGACCCCATTAGCCACGGCGAGCACCGCTTCAGCGCGCAGTGCTCCAGCCAAGAACAATCCCCAGGCTGCGAACGTGAAGGCGCCCAGGAGCGTAATTAGGATCGACAGCGGCCAAGCCCCACCAGGCGTCCAGCCCAGCAGTACACCCAGAAGTAGAACGACCAGCATCGAAAGCAAGGTCACGACCGCGGTAGCAATCGCCTTGCCTGCCAACAAGTTTGCTCGGGTTAGCGAAGTCGTGGCCAAGAAACGCAGGGCACCTGAGCGCCGCTCGAATCCGGTGGCAATTGCCAAGGAGGTGAAACAGGTGGCCAAAATACTTATTGACAAGACTTTCGGGATTGCGGCATCAATGCCGCCAGGCACAAATGTGGTGAGACCGAGCGCAAGCACCAGCACGATCGGAATGATGAACACGAGGAGGAGCTGTTCCCCGTTACGCAGCAGCAGCCGCAATTCCCAGCCGGTATGTGCCCGGGTCCGAGCCCCCGAAGTTATCACTGTTTTACTTCCGTGGCCGCGATGACGATGTCCTCAAGGGTGCGTCCGCCCGATCTAATTTCAGTGGCTTGAATCCCGGTCGCGGCGCACCACTTAGTGATGTCGGCCAAGAGTTGCGGTGTAGCTTGACCTCGAACTTCGTATTGGCCGGGCTTTATTTCCACCACCTGAAATTGAGCGCCAAGTGCGCTGGTTAGCCCATTTAGATCAAGGCCGCTGGTGGCTCGAAATGAGGTGACATCAGCGGCACCGGTTAAGGCGGCGACGGTGCCGCTGGCCACGATCTTTCCAGCCACCATCACAAGGACGAAGTCAGCGATCTCTTCGACGTCACCCAGTTGATGGGTCGTTAGGACAATGGCTGTGCCAAGGTCGCGCAAGGCACCCAATGCGGCCAGTAGTTCGCGGCGGGCCTTGGGATCTAGGCCGGCGGTGGGTTCGTCCAAGAAAAGCAATGCCGGATTGGGTAACAACGCAGCCGCAAGCTTTACCCGCTGCTGCTCACCGCCGGACAGCCGCCGAGTCGTGGTTTTGGTTGCCGGGTCGATGCCAAGAGTCGTGAGCAAGGTGATCGGGTCGGCCGGATCGGGATACAGTTTTGCCAAGTAGGTGAGCCATTCCAATGGCTTGGCGGTCGGGTACAAGCCACCCGTTTGCAGCATGACGCCGATCCGAGAGCGTGAGGCCGCATCAGCCGGTGACCGGCCAAATAGGGCCACCGAGCCGCTGGTTGCCGCCCGCAGTCCGGTGCACACCTCTACCGTCGAGGTTTTCCCGGCACCATTTGGGCCGACCAAGGCGGCTATCTCGCCGGCGACCACCGAAAAAGAGACGTTATCGACCGCCGAAGTGGACCCGTAACGGATAACCAGGTTCTCAACCTGCAACACGGTATTTGCCACTAGAGCATCATATGGACCCCCGATTTGCCATGACTAATGAATTACGCAACAATGTCGTTATGAAATTCCCCGGGGAGGCCGCCGAGCGCTTAGCGCACTCGTTATTGGACCTTGGTCCCAGTACCGCGGCCGAGTTGGCCACGCGACTAGGGGTTACCTCAGCGGGGGTGCGCCGGCAGTTAACGGCCTTACAAGGAGCTGGTTTGGTCGTGGCGGGGGATCGTGCCCCTTATGGCAAGGCACCCACCGCCCGCAGAGGGCGTCCGGGTCAGGTATTTAGCCTCACGGCGTCGGGGCGAGCCGCCCTGAGCCAAACTTATGACGATCTGGCCGTTGAAGTATTGCGCTTCGTACATGAAACCCAAGGCGATGCAGGGGTTCGGGCCTTCGCTGAGCAAAGGGCCGAGCGGTTGGTTCAGCAGTTGCGGCCGGCGCGGACTGACGATATTACCGGCACGGCTGAAGATATTGCCGTGGCTTTAACAGCGGCCGGCTACGCCGCTTCGGTTGAGGCCGGCGACCACGGGGTCACCGTTCAACTTTGCCAGCATAATTGCCCGATTGTGGAGGCGGCCGCGGAGTTTCCAGCACTTTGTGACGCTGAGACCGCGGCATTAGGTACCGCGCTTGGGCGCCACGTAACAAGGTTGGCGACCTTGGCACATGGTGACGGTGTTTGCACCACGGTTATCCCAACACACGACGCCAGAGTTAACGTTATTGACCAAAGTTCCAATGGCCATATTTCTACTGACCAAATTTCTACTGGCCAAATCAATCGAAGGGCATCAGCATGACAACTACGGCAGAGCAGCAAGCAGCCACCATTGATGAGCTGGGTCGATATGAGTTTGGTTGGCACGACACTGACGCCGCTGGGATAAGCGCCCGACGCGGGATCAATGAAGATGTGGTCCGCAATATCAGCGCCCTCAAGAACGAGCCTGAGTGGATGCTCCAGTTGCGGCTCAAAGGCCTGCGGCTCTTCAAAAAGAAGCCCATGCCGACCTGGGGTTCAGATCTCAGCGGCATTGATTTCGACAACATCAAATACTTCGTGCGTTCCACCGAGAAGCAGGCGACGAGTTGGGAGGATCTCCCGGCAGACATCAAAAACACCTACGACAAGTTGGGGATCCCCGAAGCCGAGAAGCAGCGCTTGGTCTCCGGCGTGGCAGCTCAGTACGAATCTGAGGTCGTGTATCACAAGATTCGCGAAGACCTTGAGGAGCAGGGCGTGGTGTTCATGGACACCGATACCGCATTGCGCGAGCATGAAGATATTTTTAAGGAGTACTTCGGTTCGGTGATCCCGGTTGGCGACAATAAATTTGCGGCCTTGAACACCGCGGTGTGGTCTGGCGGCTCGTTCGTGTACGTGCCCAAGAACGTCAAAGTTGATATCCCGCTACAGGCCTACTTTCGCATCAATACTGAAAATATGGGTCAGTTCGAGCGCACCCTAATGATTATCGATGAAGGCGCATACGTGCACTACGTCGAAGGTTGTACAGCTCCGATCTATTCGAGCGATTCGCTGCACTCTGCCGTGGTCGAAATAATTGTGCGTAAGGGCGCGCGCTGTCGCTATACCACTATCCAGAACTGGTCAACAAATGTCTACAACCTTGTCACTAAGCGTGCGGTGGCACATGAGGGTGCGACCATGGAGTGGGTTGACGGGAATCTAGGTTCAAAAGTAACCATGAAATACCCATCGGTGTGGCTTACCGGCGAGCACGCCAAAGGTGAAACCCTGTCAATCGCCTTTGCGGGCGAGAAGCAGCACCAGGACGCTGGCGCAAAAATGGTCCACGTGGCCCCGAATACGTCCTCAAATATTGTCTCTAAATCCGTTGCCCGCGGCGGCGGTCGCACCTCATACCGAGGCCTGGTACAGATTCTTGAGGGTGCACATGGCTCCAAGAGCACGGTTAAGTGTGACGCGCTGCTGGTGGATGATATTTCGCGATCTGACACCTACCCATACGTTGACGTGCGCGAGGATGACGTCTCGATGGGCCATGAAGCTACCGTCTCAAAGATCAGCTCGGATCAACTGTTTTACCTCATGTCACGTGGCATGACCGAAGATGAGGCAATGGCAATGATCGTGCGTGGGTTTATCGAGCCAATAGCCAGAGAATTGCCAATGGAATATGCAATTGAGCTCAACCGCCTCATTGAAATGCAAATGGAAGGGGCCGTTGGGTGACCACAGCTCCACCGATTGATCTATCACCACGGCTGTCGTCATTAGACCCTGATGTATTTGATGTCCCCACCGGACGTGAAGTTGAGTGGCGATTTGCTCCTTTGACTGCATTTAGCAGATTTTTTCAGTCAATTGAGGGTGCCGGGGATGTTCGCGCGAAGCACGAAACCGACTATGTGCGAAATGTACCTATAAGTGACGTGCATTCCAGTTGGCTGCCCACCGATCGACCGCTGGCGGTGGCGCGTTCATTGGTGCGGAACGCTGTTGTAGTCGACGTCCCACGCGAGCAGGTGATCGCAGAACCGATTGTGTTGCAATTGCAGGGCGCTGGCGATACTTCATACCAGCATGTTGAGATTAACGTCGGTGCATTCAGCAGCGCGGTCTTAGTTATCGAACACGATCTCGATCGTGACATCTGCGGCGCGCTCGTAGTAAATGTTGGCGATGGGGCCAAACTGACAATGCTCTCAGTGGTCGATGGCGCCACTGATGCAGTGCACATCTCAGGGTGGCACACCACAACCGGGCGTGACGCTACGTTTATTGGTTGTGCGGTAACTCTTGGTGGTGGTTTCGTGCGGATCTCGCCTTCGGTGACATACGCGGCTCCCGGCGGTAACGCCGAACTGCTCGGTCTTTTCCTAGCTGATGGCGATCAATATCTTGAACACCGAATCTTTGTAGAACATGAGCAGCCACATTGCACCAGTCGGGTTACCTACAAGGGCGCCCTTTCCGGGCCTGGGTCGCATACGGTTTGGGTGGGGGATGTACTCGTACGGCGTGGTGCTACGGGCACAGATACTTATGAGTTGAATCGAAACCTGCTGCTAAATGACGGGCCTCGCGCCGACTCCGTCCCGAACCTCGAGCTCGAAACCGGTGAAATTATTGGTGCCGGGCACGCGAGCGCAACCGGACGCTTCGATGACGAGCAACTCTTCTATCTCCAATCCCGTGGTATCCCTGAAACGCAGGCGCGGCAATTGGTTGTCCGAGGTTTTTTTGCTGAAGTGCTCGGACGACTTAATGACGAGGCTTGGCGAGATTCCATGATGTCGCGGATCTCAGTTCGTCTTGGCTTGGCCCCCGAGGAGTCAACGGCCGAGGAGTCAGCCACCGAGGAGTCAACAAGTGAGTGATTCTGTCGCTGATTTTGTGAGCGTTTGTTTACTGAGCGAAGTAGACGCAGGGAAGGCTAAGCATTTTCAGATCGAGGGCGTGCCTGTTGCGGTGGCTCGTACCGATGAGGGTGTATTTGCTATCAAAGACCAGTGCTCACATGCCGATGTACCACTGTCTGAAGGCGAGGTTGAAGGTTGCATGATCGAATGCTGGCTGCATGGCTCGCAATTCGATCTGCGCACCGGCGAACCGCTCACCCTTCCGGCAACTTCAAAGGTGCCCGTCTACCAAACTCGGGTTATCGGTGAGGGCCAAGACGCAACAATTGAAGTTTCTCGAACCCCGATGTCCGTTTGACCAATGCAAGACGAATAGAAAGGCACCACGCCATGGGATCACTAGTTCTCACCGACCTTTACGCCTCGGTCATCACCGACGACGGCGAACTTGAGATTCTTAAGGGAGTCTCATTAACCATAGAGAGTGGAACCACCCATGCCGTAATGGGGCCAAATGGCTCCGGAAAATCCACCTTGGCTTATGTGATCGCAGGACACCCGAAGTATCGGGTCACCTCGGGCACTATCACGCTCGATGGTGTAGACGTTTTGAGTATGAGCGTCGATGCCCGCGCACGCGCGGGACTATTTCTTGCGATGCAATACCCGGTGGAGGTTCCTGGTGTTTCAGTATCGAACTTTCTACGCACTTCGGCGACCGCGGTGCGTGGTGAAGCACCGAAATTGCGCACCTGGGTGAAAGAGATGAAGGAGGCAATGGTCGCCCTTCAAATGGACCCCTCATTCGCCGAACGCAATGTGAACGAAGGATTCTCCGGAGGTGAGAAGAAGCGACATGAGATCTTGCAGTTGTCACTGCTTAATCCCAAATTCGCAATTCTTGACGAGACTGATTCCGGACTAGACGTGGATGCGCTGCGTACGGTGTCCGAGGGCGTCAATACCTTCAGGGCTCAGTCCGATGCTGGAGTTCTGCTCATCACGCACTACACCCGAATCTTGCAGTACATCAAGCCAGACTTCGTGCATGTTTTCGTTGATGGCCGCATCGTCACGAGCGGCGGGGCGGACCTTGCCAGCGCCCTTGAGTCGCAGGGCTACGAGCAGTATTCACCGGCATCCGCCTAAGCCTGATGGAAGGGTAGATCAAAATGTCTGGGATTGACGTAGCGCGGATTAAATCGGATTTTCCGATCCTGAGCCGCACTGTTCGTGATGATCAGCCGCTAATTTATTTGGATAGCGGAGCGACTTCACAAAAGCCCTATGCCGTTCTCGATGCCGAGCGGGCGTTTTATGAAACTAGCAACGCGGCGGCGCACCGAGGTGCGCATCAGTTAGCTGAAGAGGCAACCGCGGCTTATGAGCTGGCGAGAGCGCAGATAGCGGCATTTGTCGGGGCTAAGTCGGAGAACATAATCTTCACCAAGAACGCCACCGAGTCATTGAACCTAGCGGCTTACGCATTTTCCAACGCCACAGCTTTGGCCCAGTGGGGTACTGCCGTTGACCCCCGTTTTCAACTGCAACCTGGCGATAACGTGGTCGTCACCGAGATGGAGCACCACGCGAATCTGGTGCCTTGGCAGGAGTTGTGCGCCAAGACCGGGGCCACCTTGCGCTGGATTTCGTTAACGGACGATGGTCGCCTCGACCTTTCAAACCTTGGTGAATTGATAGATTCTTCGACGAAAGTTGTTAGCGTTGTCCACCAGTCAAATATTCTCGGGACAATCAACCCGGTAGCGAAGCTGATGGCTGCAGCACATTCGGTCGGGGCCATCGGAGTAATTGATGCGTGCCAGTCCATACCCCATCAGGGCGTCGATGTGGTCGAACTTGGTGCGGATTTAGTTGCTTGGGGTGGGCACAAGATGCTTGGGCCAACCGGTATCGGGCTGCTATATGGCACCGCGGAAATTTTGGATGCGATGCCGCCTTTCCTAACCGGCGGATCCATGATCGAGATGGTAACTATGGAGCGAAGTACTTACGCGAGTGCGCCACAAAAGTTTGAGGCTGGGGTGCCCATGGTGGCGCAGGCGGTGGGCCTAGGTGCAGCAGTTTCGTATTTGACAGGTATTGGGATGAACGCTATTGCCGAGCACGAGCACCAACTAACGTCCCATGCATTAAATGGTCTAATGGCGATACCCGGAGTCCGGATAATCGGACCAACCACTGGCATTGATCGGGGCGGGGCTATCTCATTCGTGGTAGCCGGAATCCACCCACATGATGTAGGCCAAGTGCTAGACAACTTGGGTATCGCTGTTCGGGTCGGACATCACTGTGCCTGGCCAACGTGTCGGCGCTACGGAGTCCCGGCGACCACGCGGATCACTCCATATCTCTACAACAGCCAAAGTGATATCGACGCGGCTATCGCCGGGGTCCGCGAGGCCCAACGGTTTTTCCAGGTGGCGTCGTGAGTCTCGAATCCTTGTATCAGGAAATCATCCTTGACCACTACAAGAATCCACGCGGTCGGGGTTTACTCGAAGCGCCGCTGGGTACGGCATTTCACATTAATCCCACCTGTGGTGATGAAATCAATATGCAGGTTGCATCCGACGCCGACGGTGGACTTTTGATTGGGTACGAGGGTACGGGGTGTTCAATCTCGCAGGCCAGTGCCAGTGTGCTTTATGAGTTGGTTCAAGGGTTGCCGGTTGACGAAGCCGAGAAGATTCGACTCGCTTTTGTTGAACTAATGCACAGTCAAGGACATGCCGAGCCAGACGAGGAAGTTTTAGGTGATGGCGTCGCTTTCGTGGGAGTTGCGAAGTACCCGGCCCGGATCAAATGTGCGCTGCTCGCGTGGATGGCACTGCAAGATGCCGAGATCAAGGCTGATTTAGTCATGACCGCACCGTTGGATGAGAGATGAGGATGCGATGAGTATTGCCACCGAGGACGAAGTAATTGAGGCTATGAAGGATGTGGTTGATCCTGAGCTGGGTATCAATGTGGTCGACCTAGGCCTGGTCTACGGGGTAAGTGTCGACGACGGCAATGTGGCAACGGTCAATATGACTTTGACATCGGCGGCTTGCCCGTTAACTGATGTGATCGAAGATCAGACACGGGCGGCGCTCTCGGCCGTGGTAACCGATTTCGCTATCAATTGGGTCTGGATGCCACCATGGGGGCCCGACAAAATCACCGATGACGGCAAAGACATGCTGCGTGCCTTGGGGTTCAACCTCTAGGGGTACCGGCGTGGTTTTTCGGGTGAGAATTTGCTCGTAGAATGCTCAGGTCATGATCACCGCCACTGGAGTTGAGCTTCGAGCAGGCGCCCAACTCCTCATAGGCGATGTCTCGATTCGGGTGGGTAAAGGCGACCGGGTTGGTCTGGTGGGCCGTAATGGGGCGGGTAAAACGACCTTTACCAAGGCGCTGGCTGGTGAGGCAGTTCCGGCTCAGGGCGAAATTACTTGCACCGGCACCGTGGGCTACCTGCCACAGGATCCACGTTCGGGGGATCCCGAAGAGTTGGCCCGTGAGCGAATTCTGGAGGCGCGCGGCCTGCGTGATGTCATGCGGCGAATGCAAGAGGCCAGCATGCAGATGGACACCACAGATCCAGATGAGCGCGATCGCATCATTAGTCGCTACGCACGCGCGGAAGCAGAGTTCGAGGCCCTGGGTGGCTACGCTGTTGAGTCTCAGGCGGCTGCGATTGCGGCATCGGTCGGCCTTGAGGAGAGAATCCTCAGCCAGCCACTAGGCACGCTATCTGGTGGTCAGCGGCGCCGGGTGGAGTTAGCACGTATTTTGTTCAGCGGCGCAGATGTACTGCTTCTCGATGAACCCACCAACCACCTTGACGCGGATTCGGTGCGCTGGTTGCACAAGTTCCTGGCTTCATATGAAGGCGGGTTCGTCGTCATTAGCCATGATGCGACCTTGCTTGAGGGTACCGTCAACCGAGTTTGGCACCTTGATGCAAACCGTCGCGAGATTGATATTTACACACTTGGTTGGAAGGCATACTTAACGGCGCGTGAGACTGATGAGCGTCGGCGAAAACGCGA
>CAMDKJ010000059.1 GCA_945900705.1 Bifidobacterium breve
TGCATCGAGGCTTGCCCGACACGTGCGCTTACCATGACCAATGAGTTTGAGTTGGCGGATAACAATCGCGCTGACCTCATTTACGAGAAGCAGGATCTGTTGGCGCCACTGCTACCGGGGATGCTCGCACCTCCGCACCCGATGGTTCCCGGCACCACCGACACTGACTACTACGCCAATCGGATTACCGGATCGGTGCCAGAGCAAGCGGTGGTTGCGGATGTAGAGCAGGTGTCACCGTGACCGCAGTGAATCTGGGCGAAGAAATTGTCTTTTGGTTCAGCGGCGGTTTAGCGGTGCTGGGGGCGCTTGGGTTAATCCTTTCGCGAAAAGCAGTGCACAGCGCACTCTGGGTGGCACTGACAATGATCAATCTCGCGGTTTTATACGTTGCCAACTCGGCGCCGTTCCTTGGCATGGTTCAGGTGGTTGTGTATACCGGTGCGGTGATGATGCTCTTCCTGTTCGTCTTAATGGTGGTGGGAGTCGATTCGTCCGACTCGCTAATCGAAACCCTAAAGGGTCAGCGCTTGGTTGCCATTGTGCTGGCCGTGGGCCTGGCAATCCTGCTCGTGGCCGGCATAGGTGCAGGCTTGACCGATGTCGTGCCGGTGGGACTAGATGAGGCGAATGGCGTTGATGGGGGCAATGTTCAAGGCATCGCGCGCCTACTTTTCACTGATTACCTTGTCGCTTTTGAAGTCACTTCAGCGTTGCTTATTACCGCTGCCCTAGGCGCGATGGTGTTAGCTCATCGTGAACGCTGGCTACCGCGCGCAAGCCAAGAAGAACTATCCAAGGCCAGATTCATTGGTGCCGGGCACCCCGGTAACCTGCCTAGTTCTGGCACCTATGCGCGCCACAATGCGGTAGATACTCCGGCATTACTACCCGACGGTTCACCAAGTGCGCTGAGTATCCCGGGGCCACTTGTTGCCCGAGGTGATGTGCGCCCCGTAGACCACCACGAGGTTGAGCAGATCGAAAGCTTGGGTGGGGGGTCGAAATGAATCCGGCGAACTACATAATCTTGTCGGCAATCCTCTTTAGCCTCGGTGCGATCGGGGTATTGGTCCGCCGCAACGCGATCATCGTCTTCATGAGTGTTGAACTGATGCTCAATGCCGCGAACTTAGCGTTTGTTGCCTTTGCCCGCATGAACGGCAACCTAGATGGTCAGGTTGCCGCTTTCTTCGTCATGGTGGTGGCAGCCGCTGAAGTTGTCGTTGGCCTGGCAATAATCGTGACGATTTTTAGAAGTAGACGCTCGGCCTCCATTGATGAACCAAATTTGCTCAAGTATTAGCCGCATCCGGCAGCTACCGACGAATAGGATCCGACCTTGATAGCGCTCATGCCCGCAGCGGGCGTGTTCTCCCTGATTTGGTTGCTGATTGCCTTGCCACTTTTTGGGGCGGCTGTGCTTCTGCTCGGAGGCCGTCGCACGAACTCGTGGGGCCCGTACCTCGGAGTGCTAACCGTGGTCGGATCCGCGGTGCTCGCTGTGTTGATGCTGGTCGCCATGATGGGGCATCCAGCAGAGGAGCGCTCGGTCGGACAGACCTTATTCACTTGGGTTTTCGCCGATGGGTTCCAAGCCGATATGGCTTTCCAGCTTGACCAACTTTCGATGGTTTTCGTCCTACTAATAACCATTGTGGGTTCACTGATCCATATCTATTCCATCGGCTACATGTCACATGATGCCGATAAGCGGAAGTTCTTCGGCTACCTGAACTTATTCGTTGCGGCTATGTTGT
The DNA here is from genome assembly GCA_945900705.1 of Bifidobacterium breve. Classification (GTDB taxonomy): domain Bacteria; phylum Actinomycetota; class Actinomycetes; order S36-B12; family S36-B12. The sequence goes on from CAMDKJ010000059.1 coordinate 1,761, forward strand.
TGCTGGTTCTTGCTAACAACTACCTCCTGCTCTATGTCGGCTGGGAGGGAGTGGGATTGGCTAGCTACCTGTTGATCGGGTTCTGGCAGATCAAACCCACGGCTGCGGCTGCCGCTAAGAAAGCTTTCATCATCAACCGCGTTGGTGACGTAGGTCTGAGTCTGGCGATCATGGTCATGTTCGTGACTTTTGGTTCGGTTTCGTTTAGTGACGTGTTTAGCCAGGCCGGCGAAGCCAGTGAAGGCACCCTTACGGCAATCGGCCTGCTCCTGCTCTTGGCGGCCTGCGGTAAATCAGCGCAGTTCCCGCTGCAAGCTTGGCTCCTTGATGCGATGGAAGGCCCGACACCGGTATCTGCGCTAATTCACGCAGCGACCATGGTCACCGCCGGGGTGTATCTCATCGTTCGGAGTAATGCGGTATTCGATCGAGCAGTCTGGGCCGCCGGCGCCGTAGTTCTCATCGGGCTGATCACGATCTTCATGGGAGCCATCATCGGTTCGGCCAAGGACGACATCAAAAAGTCACTTGCTGGGTCGACGATGAGTCAAATCGGCTACATGATTTTTGCCGCCGGATTGGGGCCAATCGGTTATGTATTCGCCATCTTCCACCTTTTGACCCACGGCGTTTTCAAAGCCGGGTTGTTCCTCGGCGCCGGCTCGGTAATGCATGGCATGAAGGACAACGTGAATATGCGCAGATACGGGGCGTTGCGCGGGTTAATGATCGTCACCTTCGTGACATTCATGGCCGGGTATCTGGCGATTATGGGTATCCCGCCGTTCGCTGGATTCTGGTCTAAGGACGAAATCATCCATGCTGCCTTCGAACGCAGCTGGGTCATTGGTGCTGCAGCGATTTTGGGAGCCGGCATAACTGGGTTCTACATGACTCGCATGATCGCTATGACCTTCTTCGGCAAGGCGCGGTGGGAGGATGACGTGCATCCGCATGAGTCACCCGCTGTCATGACCATCCCCCTTGTCATCTTGGCGATCGGCTCCACCTTCCTGGGCATGGCATTGCTGTTCTGGGGAAATATAGAAACTTGGCTCGAGCCAGTTGTTGGATTCTCGAGTAATCCCACCCCGTTGTCATCCACCACGTTGATGGCTATCACTTTGGTGGTTGTCTTGATCGGTGCTTTCATTGGTTGGCGCCAGTACGGGTCTAAGCCGGTGCCGGTCGACGCGCCTTCGGGTAATTGGTTAACCCGCGCGGCCCGACGTGATCTTTATGGTGATTTGGTGAACGAGGTGGTCGTGGTGCGCCCGTCCTTCACACTTGCTCGTTGGCTTACGTGGTTCGACTCGTCCTGGATTGACGGTTTCGTTAACGGGAGCGCCGCATTCGTTGGTGGTGCCTCGGGCCGATTGCGTCGCACCCAATCAGGTTTTGCTCGCTCATACGCACTTTCAATGTTGGGTGGCGCAGTCTTAATTGTTGCCGCTCTCGTCTTGGTGAGGCTTTCATGACCCCCTGGTTGACGATCCTCGCAGTCGTACCCCTGATCGGCAGTGTCCTCGTGGTTTTGCTTCCTAAGTCACGACCGACTCTTGCTAAGCAATTGGCGTTGGCAATTTCATTAGTCACCTTGGCATTGACCATCGTCATGGCGCTGCAGTTCAATGGTGCTTCCAATGAGCCGTTTCAGTTCGTAGAGTCCTACCCATGGATACCCGCGTTTGGTATTTCATATTCGGTTGGTGTTGACGGCATCGGGCTAGTCCTGATCGCATTAGCCACGACTTTGGTGCCGATTGTGGTTATTGCGGGGTGGCGGGATGTTGATGCCACCAGCGGCGGTTCGGTTAAGGGCTACTTCGCATTGATTTTGGCGATGGAAACATTGATGATCGGGGTGTTCGCCGCCACCGACGTCTTCATGTTCTTCGTCTTATTTGAAGTAATTCTGATCCCGGTCTACTTCATGATCGGCCGTTACGGCGGCCCGCAACGGTCCTACGCAGCAGTCAAATTCCTGCTCTACAGCCTGCTCGGGGGGCTGTTCATGTTGGCCTCGATGATCGGGCTTTATGTGGTTTCAGCCCAGGTTACCGGCCAAGGTACTTTTGATTACCTTTCGCTAGTGGGGCTGGAAATGGACCCAATGGCCGAGAAATTACTGTTCCTCGGGTTCTTTTTCGCCTTCGCGATAAAGGCCCCGCTCTGGCCTTTCCACACCTGGTTGCCCGATGCGGCAAGTGCTTCAAAGCCCGGAACCGCGGTATTGCTTATCGGAGTGCTCGACAAAGTCGGAACCTTCGGCATGATCCGGTACTGCCTGCCGATCTTCCCGGCCGCGAGCGAGTTTTATGCACCCGTTGTCATCGGCATGGCACTTGTCGGCATCTTCTATGGCGCCTATGTGGCACTAAACCAAAATGACATGAAGCGATTGTTCGCGTACTCTTCAATGTCGCACTTCGGTTTCATCGCACTAGGTATTTTTGTATTCACCACCGTTGGTCAAAGCGGCTCGGTCGTATACATGGTTGCGCATGGATTATCGACGGCGGCGCTCTTCTTAACCGCCGGATTCCTGATGCAGCGCGCCAATGAGTCGAGCTTGATCTCAGACTTTGGCGGGGTGAATAAGGCCGCGCCGGTACTTGCCGGGTTCTTCATGTTTGCCGCGTTGTCGTCACTGGCGCTGCCAGGGCTGGTGTCTTTCGTGGGTGAGTTCATGGTGCTGCTCGGCACGTTCCAGCGTTACCTTTTTGTCGGCGGGATTGCCACCTTGGGCATTGTCATCACGGCGGCTTATGTGCTGCGTCTTTACCAGAAGACAATGACCGGACCGCTGGCTCCAAAACTAGTTGGCATGAAAGACCTAGGCGGCCGAGAAGTTATTGCGCTAATGCCGATTGCGGCCTTGACATTAGTGCTCGGGTTTTTCCCGGCTCCGATATTGAATGTCATAAACCCGGCGGTGGATCGCGTCATGACGACGATTGGCGCTACCGACCCAAGCCCCACCATCACAAGTGAAGGGAGCGGCAAGTGAATTCCATCGCCGCAGCGACGGTCGATGTACCGTTCACTCTCCCAATCGTCGATTACAACGCGATTGCACCGATCCTGATCTTGTTGGGAGCAGGTGTGGTTTCGGTTCTAGTCGAGGCATTACTGCCGAGGGGGTCGCGGCGCTTCATTCAACTATTTGTGGTATTCGGTGCCCTGATCGCGGCGCTGGTGTGGTTATGCACGATCACCGGTGTTCGGGTAGTGACAGCTGAGGGTGCAATCGCTATAGACGGCCCAGCGCTTTTGATGCAGGGAGCGATATTGGTGCTCGCGCTCTTAGGTGCGCTCCTTATGGCTGAGCGATCACTTGATCCAAGTGGTGATGTTTTCGCTGCGCGCGCTTCTTCACTTCCTGGTTCTGAGGATGAAAAACAGTTCACGGCGCGTGGATACCTGCAGACCGAAGTGTGGCCACTGTTCTTGTTCGCGGTTTCGGGCATGGTTTTGTTTGTCTCAGCCAATGATCTATTGCTGATGTTCGTGGCCCTCGAAGTGATGTCATTGCCGCTGTACCTGCTAGCTGGCATGGCGCGCCGCCGCCGATTGCTCTCGCAGGAGGCGGCGCTCAAGTACTTCTTACTCGGTGCCTTTTCCTCAGCTTTCTTTATCTATGGGGTAGCGCTGGTTTACGGTTACGCGGCATCAACGCAGTTGCCGGTGATCGCGAGTGTTTTGACCGCGAAACCCGGGCAGACTTCATTGGCCCTGATCGGCATGGCTTTGATCTTGGTTGGGCTGCTCTTCAAGGTCGCCGCGGTCCCATTTCACCAATGGACCCCGGACGTTTACCAGGGCGCACCGACTGCCGTTACCGGGTTCATGGCGGCCACTGTCAAGATCGCGGCTTTCGGTGCACTAATGCGTGTGCTTTACGTCGGATTCGGCGGGATGCGTTGGGATTGGGTTCCGATGATGTGGATCATCGCCATCTTGACGATGCTGGTGGGGTCGATTATCGCCATCAGCCAGAGCGACATCAAGCGCATGCTCGCGTACTCTTCCATTGCGCAGGCCGGTTTCATTTTGGTGGGTGTTATCGCGGCAAGCCCAGCAGGTCTAGCCGGTGCCCTGTTCTATTTGATCGCATACGGTTTTACCACTATCGGCGCCTTCGCCGTGATCTCGTTGGTTCGAGATGAATCCGGTGAGGCGACCAACTTGTCAAAATGGGCCGGGTTGGGGCGCAGATCCCCACTAGTCGGCGGTGTTTTCGCGTTGTTCATGCTAGGTCTTGCCGGCATCCCACTGACCAGTGGGTTTATCGGAAAGTTCAGCGTGTTCGCGGCCGCCATCGCCAGCGGCGATACCTGGCTGGTCATTGTGGCGGTGGTGGCCTCACTAATAGCTGGATTCTTCTATGTTCGGGTCATTGTGGTGATGTTCTTCACCGAGCCCGGACCACAGACCACCTCGGTGGTGGTGCCGTCGGCTTTCACGACCATTGCACTTGCGGCCGGAGCTGCTGTCACCCTAGTACTGGGTATCTTGCCCCAACCCGTCCTCGAATTGGTCAGCAATGCTGGCCTGTTCATTCGGTAGTACCTTTGCCTCATGCTGTTACCCACTCTGGAGGGCTTTTCTCCTGACCCGACCCTCGAAATTGATCTTGCACAGGGGTTGGCTCGGGTTGAATCGGCGCTGGATCAGGCGGTGCGTAGTGAGTACCCGTTTGTCACGGCAGCCTCAAGGCATCTAGTTGATGCCGGAGGTAAGCGTTTTCGCCCTTTACTAGTCCTGCTGTCAGCGCATTTCGGTGATCCGGCGGCCGAGGCGGTGATCGCCGCCGCGGTAGCTGTTGAACTAACCCATGTTGCGACTTTGTACCACGATGATGTGATGGACGAAGCCGAGGTGCGCCGAGGTGCTGAAACCGCTAATGCACGTTGGGGTAACTCGGTGGCGATCTTGACGGGCGATTTTCTGTTCGCCCGGTCTTCTGGAATTCTTGCGAACCTGGGCCCAGAAGCCGTTCGCATTCAAGCTGAAACCTTTGAGCGACTGTGTACCGGTCAGATCCTGGAGGCGGTGGGACCCGCCGATGGGATGGATCCGGTTAAGCATCATCTTGCGGTCTTGGCCGACAAAACTGGGTCCTTGATAGCCACGAGTTGCCGCTACGGAGCCATGGTTTCCGGTGCGAGCCCTGATGTCACTGAGGTATTGACCCGTTTCGGGGAGCTCATCGGAGTGGCTTTCCAACTTGCCGATGACATCGTGGATATCACTTCTGACTCGGCACAGTCGGGCAAGACCCCGGGTATTGACCTGCGCGAAGGGGTGCCGACTCTGGCGACTTTGATCGCGCTGGGCGGTGAGGATCCGGCTGATGGGCGACTTCGTGAACTATTGCAGCGCCCACTGCCCGACGATGCCGAGCATGCGGAAGCCCTAGCTCTATTACGCGGCCACCGGGCCCTTGACGAAGCCCGGGCCGAAGCAGGCAGATGGGCGGATGAAGCCCGTGCGGTACTGGCACCCTTACCGGCGGGTGCGCCCAAAACCGCCCTAGAGACACTTTGTGATTACGTGGTAACTCGTACCGGTTAAGTACCCGAATTAGTCGGGTTCGGTAACCTCGAGCGACTCGGCAAGGACACTGCGCCGGTCGTTTCCGCCCTTTTTCACATGGCGTACCGCATCGACCGAGAACACTATGAGTGCGACCCAGACGATAATGAATCCGATCCAGCGCGAAGTCGACATGGAATCGTGAAAGATTGTGACACCGAAGGTGAAAATAACTATCGGCGTGATGTACTGCAGCAATCCCAACATGGAAAGCGGCAGGCGCGTTGCCGCGGCCCCAAATGCGAGCAGGGGGATCGCCGTAATCGGTCCGAGCAATAGCAGCATCAGGCTGATTGCAGTGCCACCTTCGATGAATGCTGCGGCCAACGAACTCTCCAAAGTGACCAAATAAATAATCGCGAACGGGCTGAGCACCGCGGTCTCAATGGTCAAACTCTCAACGGCGCCGTATCCGACAAATTTCTTAATAAGGCCGTAGCACGCGAATGAAAAGGCAAGAATCAGGCTGATCCAGGGTATGGCTCCATAGGAGAAAGTCAGCACCAAAACTGCGAATACTGCAATCCCCACCGCGAACCATTGAACTTTGCGGAGCCGTTCACCAAGCAATATCACGCCGAGCGCGACAGATACTAGTGGGTTGATGAAGTAGCCAAGAGAGGCCTGAACAAGTTCGTTTATAGAAACGGAGTAGACGTATACCAGCCAGTTGATACTCAGTGCTACTGAGGCAATTGCTAACAGGCCCACCGACTTTCGGTCGCGCAGGGCTTGACGAAGTCTTGGCCAGCCCCGCGTGGCGGTGATAATAATGCAGAGGAGTACGAGTGACCAGATTACTCGGTGCGCTACGATTTCAAACGGCGAGACTGAATCAAGTTGCGCGAAGTAGAGGGGGAGCATACCCCAAAGACCATATGCTGCAACGCCAAATAGCAGACCCTGTGTGGCTCTTCGGTGTTCGTCTTGATGACTCAGGACACAGCCCAGGTGTCATTTCCGAAGAGTAAAGTCTGCAGGTCACCAGCGCCTTGGGCTTCGGTTACCTCGGCGATCTGCTCGCGCATCAGCCGGTCATAAGACGGGCGGGTGATGTCGCGGAAAACTCCAATTGGAGTGTTCTCCAAAGTGCGTGGGTTTGATAGGCGAGAAAGTGCGAACGCCAGGCCTGGGTCCTTAGCGTGTGCATCGTGGGTGATGATGTTGTCTAGCCCCACCTTGGCAACCTCAACTACCTCAAGGTGGCCGTCGGCCTTGCGCATGACGCCTTTTTCTTGCTCTTTGCCGAAACGGATTGGTTCACCGTGCACCAAGCGCATCATTAGGTCATCGCGGGTATCGGTGTCCTTGAGGGGCTCCCACGCATTGTCATTGAAAATATTGCAATTCTGGTAGATCTCCACCAGTGCGGTGCCCTCGTGGCCTGCCGCCGCGGTTAGTACCTCGGTTAGGTGCTTGCGGTCAGAGTCAATGGTGCGTGCGACGAAAGTAGCTTCGGCGCCAAGGGCCAATGAGACCGGATTAAATGAGTAGTCGAGGGAGCCTTGCGGAGACGACTTAGTGATCTTGCCGCGCTCGGAGGTAGGGGAGTATTGGCCCTTGGTTAATCCATAAATCCGGTTGTTGAAAAGCAAGATTTTGAGATTGACGTTGCGGCGCAAAGCATGGATTAGGTGGTTGCCGCCGATGCTTAGGGCGTCGCCGTCACCGGTGATGACCCAAACCGAAAGATCGGGCCGTGAAGTTGCGAGCCCGGTGGCAATCGCCGGAGCGCGCCCGTGGATCGAATGCAGGCCGAAGGTATCGAGGTAGTAAGG
>CAMDKJ010000060.1 GCA_945900705.1 Bifidobacterium breve
CGGCAGTTGCCGCAGGGTTGAGATGAGGTCTTCCATCGACGTAGCAACCCGCGCCGGCAAGGAAGAAGCCATCCACTGGCCCTCCTCGTGCCATACCGCGACCGCAAAGTCAATCGCGTTAGCGTCCATCTCCTGCGATCCCATAGGTAGATGGTGGCACGCCGGGTATCTCTAGCTCATGTCGACCACTACTCTCGGCCCTATGCGTACCCTCGTGATCGACCATCCCCTCGTGGCCCACAAGCTCACCAGACTGCGCCGGACTCAGACATCCTCGGCGACATTCCGCCTCTTGGCCGAGGAGTTGGTGACCCTCTTGGCATATGAAGCCACCGAGACCTTACGTATTCAGCCGGTTGCCATCACTACTCCGGTAGCCGATTGCATGGGCGTTGAGATGGCTGACCCGCGGCCCCTGGTCGTGCCGATCCTGCGCGCCGGCCTGGGCATGCTAAATGGCATGGTCAAATTGATGCCGACCGCCGAAGTTGGCTTCTTAGGCATGGTTCGCGATGAGGATTCACTGATCGCCACCACCTACGCTGATCGCCTGCCGCATAACCTCGCCAATCGCCAGGTCTTCGTCCTTGACCCAATGCTCGCAACCGGTGGCACCTTGGTCGCCGCCATTGATCTACTGCTCGAGCGCGGTGCGCGCGATGTCACGGCCATTTGTTTGCTCGCCGCCCCCGAGGGCGTCAAACGCCTTGAGGACGCTTACAACGATCGTGATGTCGAGGTCACGGTCGTAACCGCCGCCCTAGATTCACATCTAAATGAAAAGGGCTACATCGTGCCCGGCCTAGGTGATGCCGGTGATCGACTTTACGGCGTCGTCTAAGACAACATCACCAGCAGCTTGGGCAAGTAAATAGCGCTGAACGATTAAATCAAAGGTTCTTAAGGGCCGATACCACCTTGTTCAATGAATCCTTGGCGTCACCGAAAAGCAACATTGTCTTTTGGTCGTAGAGAATCTCATTCTCAATACCGGCGAAGCCCGGGCGCATCGACCTCTTCAAGAACACTACCTGCTGGGCTTGATCCACGTTCAGGATCGGCATGCCGTAGATCGGCGCTGACTTGTCGGTGCGCGCGGCGGGGTTCACTACGTCATTTGCACCGACTACGAGAACGACATCGGTTGTTGCGAACTCCGGGTTGATATCGTCCATTTCTTTTAGTTGCTCATAGGGCACGCTGGCTTCGGCGAGAAGCACGTTCATATGCCCCGGCATGCGACCGGCAACCGGGTGAATCGCGTAATCGACTTCGACTCCGCGCTCGGTAAGTAGATCAGCAAGTTCACGTAAGGTGCCCTGGGCCTGAGCCACGGCTAATCCGTAACCGGGAACCAAGATCACCTTGTTGGCAAAGCCGAGCATGATCGCGACGTCATTTGGCCCACCTGAGCGCACCGGACGGTCACCACCGGTAGACGTGTTGCCGGCGGTGGTACCGCTGAATGCGCCAAAGAGGGTCGAGGTGATTGGGCGGCCCATGGCCTTTGCCATCTCCTTGGTCAGGAGGGTGCCCGAGGCGCCAACCAACGTGCCGGCGATGATCAACAGGACGTTATTGAGCACGTACCCAGATGCCGCAACCGACAATCCGGTGAATGCGTTCAGCAGTGAGATCACGATTGGCACATCGGCGCCGCCGACAGGTAGCACGAAGAGCATGCCGAAGATCAGCGACAGCACGAGCAGGGCAACCAGCAACCAGATCTGAGGGCTGATGACTAACCACACGGCGCCGACTACGGTCAGAGCGGCCACGAGCATCGTCACCCACTTTCCGGCGGGAATAATCACCGGGCGTGAGGTCATCAGTTCTTGCAACTTCAAGAAGGTAATGATCGATCCGCTAAATGAGACTGAGCCAATGACAACCGTGAAAACGGTCGCGGCCAGTGAAATCTTGTTCTCGCCGCCGACTTCAAGATATTCAATAACAGCAACGAGAGCCGCCGCGCCGCCGCCGACGCCATTGAACAGCGCCACCAGTTGCGGCATCTGGGTCATTTGCACCTTGCGGGCCGAGATCCAACCGATTGCACTACCGATGAGCACCGCAGCGAGGATCAACAAGATGTTCGACAGCGGGATACCGCTCACGAAAAGCACGGCGGTGGCCAGCACAGCACCTGCTGCGCCCAGCAGGTTTCCGTTGCGTGCACTCTTCGGTGAAGACAACCCCTTGAGCGCAAAAATGAACAGCACTGCTGCGAGCAGGTTCGCCAACTGCACCCACGTCGGTGTCATGCCGCACCGCCATCATCGGATCGGGCAACTGGTTTCTTCGGCTTGAACATCTCCAGCATGCGGTCGGTGACAACGAAACCACCTACGAGGTTGATTGCACCGAGCAGGATGGCAATCACACCCAGCGTGATCTCAAGGGGGTTGGTTGCCGAACCGGTGACAGTAATTGCACCGATCAACACGATGCCGTGGATGGCGTTCGCGCCCGACATCAACGGGGTATGAAGCACCGTTGAGACTTTGGAGACAACTTCAAACCCGACGAAAATACTCAGGATGAAGATGGTGAGGAGTGCAACGCCATCCATGCTTATGAACCTCCACCGAGCGCATCTAGCGCCGCTTGATTGCGGACTACTCCGTCAATGACGACGGCGCATCCGGCTAAAACTTCATCTTCTGGGTCAACAACGACTGCGCCCTCATTTACCGTCAGGGTGAGCAGCGACATGATGTTCATCGAGTAAAGTTGCGAGGCATGCACCGGCATCTCGCTGGCTACATCCTTGGCACCCCAAACCAAGACTTCACCGAACTTGATTTCCTCGCCCGGCATCGAGCCTTCGACGTTACCGCCGGTCTCACTAGCTAGGTCAACTACTACCGAACCTGGCTTCATGCCTTCAACCATCGCCCGGGTGACTAGCAACGGTGCCTGACGGCCCGGCACCGCCGCTGTCGTTATCAGCACATCTGCCGCCGCTACGAATGGGGCAAGAAGCTCGCGCTGGCGATCGGCCCGATCCTCGGTCATTTCGCGGGCGTAACCTCCGGAGCCTTCAAGGGCTTCAAGATCTAGCGTGACGAAAGTTGCGCCCATCGACTTGACTTCATCGGCACTCGCCGGGCGCACGTCATAGGCAGAAACTTTTGCCCCAAGGCGCTTGGCGGTGGCGATGGCCTGCAGCCCGGCGACGCCAGCACCCAGCACCAATACCTTCGCGGGTTGAATCGTGCCGGCCGCCGTCATGAACAGCGGAAAGAATGAGGGCAACCGATCTGCTCCCACAAGGGCCGCACGGTATCCGGTGACAAGGGCTTGCGAACTTAATGCATCCATTGACTGCGCCCGCGAGATGCGCGGCAACACATCGAATGAAAGTCCGGTCGCACCAGCGTCGCGCAATCCGCGAATTGTCTCAATATCGCCAACTGGTGAAAGGAATGAAACGGTGACGGTGCCTTTGCGCAGCCTTGATGCCCGCTGGTAGTCAAGGGGGCGCACGCTTGCGATGACATCTGCGCTTTCGAATGCGCCCGCGAGATGATCGTCATCAATTACGGTCGCACCCGCTGCTCGATAGGCATCGTCACTCGCAAAGGCATGGCGCCCGGCACCACTTTGAACATGGACTTCAAAGCCCAATGCGGTGAACTTGGGTACTACCTGCGGGACGATGGCTACCCGTTGCTCACCGGGCCTGGTCTCACTCGGAACAAGGATTCTCACGACCGTTACCCTAGGGCTATCCGCACCGCGATGCCTCTGCGGACTGCTCAATTCGAGCCCAAATGCCATGTGACACGTGACTCACAACCCAACGCCTTCCCGCGTTTAGTGGATGTGGGCCTAGCTTTTACGCAGCAAAGTGCTGAGATAACCGTCAAAAATATCGGCAACTTCGCGCCCACCCGCCGTACGGATACGGTGGACCGGAAGGCCGGTACCCTCAGCCTGCTGCACCGCGATGCGCTCGGGAATGACCGGCTTCATTAAAGTCACGCGTCCGTAGATATCGGTCAACTCTTGCCTGCGGTATTCATGCTCCTCGGCGGTCGAACGCACCCGGTTTACCACGATGCCAGCCAACTTCAACTGCGGATTAACGGACTTGCGGATCTCATCGACTTCAGCAATCGCGCGCGCAACACCTTGTGATCCAAAGAAAGTCGGGGTGGTGATGATCAATGCCAAGTCAGATGCCGCCAATGCTTCACGCGTTAGCGCGCCTAAAGATGGCGGGCAATCGATGAGGGTGAGGTCGTAGCCCGAGAGATGCGAAAGCGCGCGTGCCAACTTGGGGCGCAAGGTGCCACCGCTCCATGAGTCGAAACGAATGACATTCGGGTGACCGGGCAGCACATCTACTTCACCGGGGGCAAGTTCCCATTCACATGCCGTCAAGGCAGCTTCGACGGTCTCTCGGGTTGGGTGGGCCAGTACCTCGGCGACCGTGGTCTTGTGGGCGTGGGTGGAAAGTAGGGAGGTGGCATTGCCCTGGGGGTCTAGATCGACGACTAAAGTCGCCAACCCGCGCACGGTAGCGGCACTTGCCAGCCCTAGCACCACGGACGTTTTACCTACGCCGCCCTTGAGGGCGATCACACTGATAGTTGGCATGGCCATAAGTGTGCCGTGCTGCCCGGCCGGGGACAACCCACACCCCGATAGTTGGTGATTACAGTGGACCCAACCCCCGGAAACTGCTCTCAGGAGACACATGCGCCACAAAAGTCACAATTACTGGCCAAGAGCCCACGTCGCGGGGGCTGCCGCGCTCACTATCGGCCTGCTGGCCCCCGCGGTAATGGCAATCGGGTTCGCGGCCCCGGCCCAGGCGGCCACGCCAGCAGTCGGTGCCTGCTACGACTACCAGATAGCGGTGCGCGATGAGGTTTCATCGCCGGCCCCAGCCCTGGCCTGCAATGGCCCGCATACCGCAGAGACTTACTGGACGGGCAGCCTTAAGCCCACGTTTGGGCCACCCTCGAAAGCCACCCCCGGCGCCCGCTTAGCCGCCACCACCGCCTGCGACACCAACGCACTTAATACCTACGTCGCGATGCCCGGGCGCACGCTGCCAAGTCGCTGGCTCTCGTTCGCAATTTTCCCCACCGACACCCAGTGGTCAGCGGGTGAACGCTGGGTGCGTTGTGATGCAGTGTTAAAGACCGGATTAAAACTCACCGAACTCACGTCGACCGCGGCCGCGTTCGTCGTCGCCAGCGGTGTCGATTACTTCAACTTCTGCACGCCATCACAACCCAATGGTCGCAACACTGAGAGCTACCCGTGCACTGATCCAAAAAAGAATTGGATCATGGTTGCCGCACGCGACCTCGGTGGCCCGGGAACGAAATTCCCTGGCACCAGTAACGTCGAAAAACGCACGCGGGCCATTTGTTCGAAAATTGCTAAGCGTTACAACGGTGCTTCCAAGTTCCCGAGTTGGTGGGCGATTTGGCCTACCGATCGCGGATGGAAGGAAGGCCGCCGCGAGGGCCAGTGCTTGGTGCCGCTCGCGCAATACAACAAGGAAGTGGCCCCGGTCATCCCAGCGGGCTAAGGCGGGGCGCCACCTGGCAGATCAGCATGGGCGGCCAAGACTTTGCTGGGCGCGCGCGTTTTAGTCGTGTAATCGACCTTTTTGGCCGGTTTCACGACAAAAACGTGCGCACCCACGAAATGTTCGATGGAACTGCTAATCGATGATGGTGCGCCTCGGGCCAATCCCCCACACGGCGTAATTCCACATCCAGTCGGCCATAACACTCACCCGGTTTCGTCCACCCGCGAGATAAGCAACATGCAGCGCCAACCAAGCCAGCCAAGCCGGCGTACCGTGCATCCTCATCCCACCAGGCATCTCTACGACCGCGCGCCGGCGCCCGATGGTTGCCATTTGACCTTTGTCTTTATAAACGAAGTCGGTAAAGGGTTGGCCAGCAAGTCGGGCGGATATCTGCTTTGCAACATGGCGTCCCATCTGCAGCGCAACCGGAGCAACCATCGGCAGTGGCCTGCCATCGACCCCATCTAAGCTCGCCGTGTCTCCAATAACCCAGAGACCTTCAGACAATTCGAGGGTTGCTGGCACCCGCAGTCGGTTTGCACGATCGGAAACACCTAGGGCCGTCCAGGCTTCTGGGGCAGAAACTCCAGCGGCCCAAATCATCGTGCCGGCCGGCAATACTTCACCGGATTTCAAGTGGACATCAGATTCATACATGCGGTCGACTGCTGCATCGACTAAGACCACCGCGCCAATTTCTTCTAACTCAGATTTCGCATGAGCACTGGACTTCTCGGTGAATGACGGGAGTAACCTCGGCCCAGCTTCAACCAGGGTGACATGGCCAAACTCCGCCACCCGCGGGAATTCATGCTTCATGCTGCGTTGCAACTCGGCTACCGCGCCGGTAATTTCGACCCCGGTCGGGCCACCACCTACGACAACTACTCGTAGTGCTTCCTTTGGTTTCAAGCCGACGTCTACATCCTCGTACGTAATAAGCAAGCGGCGGCGGATTTCACGGGCCTCTTGAATTGATTTCATCTGCAGCGCATTCTCAGCCACGCCGGCCACCCCGAAGGTGGCACCCACGCTACCGGTCGCCAGCACCAAATCATCCCAGCCGATTACCGTTGCATCAGCCAAGCGCAGGTTCTTTGCGAGCGGATCGATCCGAACCACTTCACCGCGACGGAAGTCGACGCCGGGGATTGCCGCTCGTACCGGGTAGGCGATGTCGTCCTCGGGTAGGCCTCCGGTCGCCACCTGATACAGCAAGGGTGAAAAAGTTTGATAAGGATTTCGATCAATTACCGTGACGTGGACCGCGGAGTTTTTTGCCATTTCACGGGCACAGGTGAGACCCGCGAAGCCCGCCCCAACAATTACGACCCGGTGTGAACTTTCCATGACCCCAATCTATTCTGCTGTTGCCAAAAGCGCCGACTCAGGCCATGGCCTCGGTAAGTTCGAGCCACAAATTCTCAAGGGCAACTCGGGCAGCCTGCAGATCAAGTAATTCCGCGTTCAGAGCCGAGATCCGCTCAAAGTTGGTGGCATGCTCGATCAATTCATCGTGAATCTCGTGCTCGCGCTTATCCAACTTCTCGATCTGCCTTTCGGTGCGGGTAATTGCCTTGGCCGCCACTCTTTGATCGGCCGCTGAGGTAACCGGCTTCGAAGACGCAGATTTAGAATTCGACCCTTGTGACCGGCGCACAGCCAAATACTCGTCGATCCCACCGGTAAGGGAAGACAGCTTCCGGTCGCCGTAAAGCCCGACAAAGTCATCACAAACTCGCTCAAGGAAATATCGATCATGTGAAATCACCAATAGGGTGCCGGCGAAGCCATCCAAGAGATCCTCGAGTGCGGTCAAAGTCTCAACATCGAAATCGTTGGTCGGTTCGTCGAGAATTAAGACGTTCGGCCCTTTCATCAACAGCCTCGTCAACTGCAAGCGGCGGCGCTCACCACCCGATAGGTCACCGACTTGGGTCCACTGGGCATCGGAGTTAAAGCCGAGGCTCTCACAAAGTTGCGAGGCCGATAACTCCCGGCCCTTACCAAGGTCAACGCGTGAGGCGATGTGCTCAACAGCTTCGAGCACTCGCCATTTCGGATTCAATTCCTCAAGGTGCTGAGACAGGTAGGCGACTTTCACCGTGACCCCGGTCTTCAGTGAACCCTCAGACGGGGTCACCTCACCTATTAACATGCGAATCAATGACGTCTTGCCGGCGCCATTGGACCCGATGATGCCAATGCGATCCCCCGGGCCGATATTCCAGGTGCAGTGATCAAGGAGTTCAATGGGACCATCAGCATTGCCCTGCCCAACGGTGAGCGAGGCGTCGTTGAGCTCGTAAACCGTTTTGCCGAGCCTCGATCCGGCAAAGGACAAGAGTTCAACGCTGTCGCGCGGGGGCGGCTCATTGCTTATCAGTTCATTCGCGGCTTCGATTCGAAACTTCGGTTTCGTGGTACGCGCAGGTGCACCACGCCGCAACCAAGCTAACTCCTTGCGCATCAGGTTTTGCCGCCGAGCCTCACTGGCTGAAGCCTGACGAAAACGCTCCGCTTTGGCGAGCACGAAGGACGAATAACCACCCTCATACTCTTCAACCGCGCCGCCCACCACCTCCCAGGTGCGCTCACAAAGTGCATCGAGGAACCAGCGATCATGGGTGACAATCACGACTGCGAGTTTGGACTGCGCTTTCAAGTACTCAGCAAGCCAGGCGACTACTTCAACGTCGAGATGGTTGGTCGGCTCATCAAGTAGCAAAACATCAAGATCCGCGATCAAAGCGCGCGCCAGCTGCACACGGCGGCGCTCACCACCAGAAAGCCGTGCAAAAGTGCGAAGCAGCAGAGCTTCGTCGAACCCGCCTAGTAATCCGGTGAGAACTTCGCGAATCCGCGCGCTAGTTGCCCACTCGTGCACATCTTGCCCGGGCACGATGTAGTGACCCACTGTTTGATCCGGATCAACAACCTCGGCTTGGGAGACCAACCCGAGGGCAACATCCGAGCCGATCGTGACCCGGCCGGAGTTCAACGGCTCCAGCCCGGCGAGGGCATGAAGGAGGGTGGTCTTGCCGGCGCCATTGCGGCCTACGACCGCGATCCGCTCGCCGGCGCCAACCCCTAGAGATACCCCGTCCAGGAGGGGCCGCTCACCATATGACTTCGTCGCATTCTCGACACTGATGAGATTTCGGATAGCCATCTGGGGCAAGTGTACGGTTTCGCCCATGCGCAGGCCGTGGGCCAAGGCGTCGGCACCCGATCAGGTCGCCACCGCTGCCCCAGAGATGTCGGTACCCGTGATGTACGGCAATGGGCTGCACCTGCCGGTCTACCCGGCCCAAGTGCCGGAGATTCTCGAGACGCTGCGCGCACCTGCTCTACCAGGTAATGCCGGTCTTCCCGACAACGAGGGTGTCTTTTGCGTTGACTGGGCCGGGATCCGCACCCGCATCGCCATGTTGCCGTGGGCGCCCATTCGTTTCGCCGGCACCACGCGGGCCCGCATCCCGATACCCAGTGATGGTTATCGGTCCGAAGCCGAGGA
>CAMDKJ010000061.1 GCA_945900705.1 Bifidobacterium breve
CTTATACCTGCTGAAACCGTCAAATATCGGCCCAAATTTGACGGAACGAGCAGGTTGAAGGCCCTTCGATGACGGAACGAGCAGGTTGAAGGCGACCGTTTACTGAATAGGCGCCCACCGGCTCCCGCGCCCGGCGCCCGGCGCCCCGCTCCCAGCCCCCGCGCCCACCGGCTCCCGCGCCCGGTGCGGCCCTGCTCGCGGCGCAAATCCTTATACCTGCTGGAACCGTCAGATATCGGCCCAAATTTGACGGAACGAGCAGGTTGAAGGCCCTTCGATGACGGAACGAGCAGGTTGAAGGCCATGCGATTACTGCTTCGGGGCGCCCAGACGCGCCCAGCCGTGTCGCGGAATAGCTCCCAAAGCGGTTAAAGTCGGAGCAGGCAGCCGCAAATCAGTGGAATTACGTAGGAGGCAACATGTCAGAAGCATCGGGATCATCCGCGTCACCTGCTGACCTTGCACACCTACGCGGTGAACTAGCGGCGCAAAAAGACCACAACGACCGCCTTATTGGTACTTTGCGCGACGCCCGTGAGCAGATCGTCACCCTAAAAGCAGAAGTAGATCGGCTAGCCGAGCCCCCGAGTGGATTTGCCGCCTTCTTGTACCTTCATGAGGATGGCACCGCAGACATTATGGCCAGCGGTAAAAAAATGCGGGTAGGGGTGAGCCCAGGTGTTGATGCCGAAGCACTGCAGCCCGGCCAGGAAGTAATGCTCAACGAATCGATGAACGTGATAGCGATTCGCACCTTCGAAGATATCGGCGAAATCGTGACTTTCAAGGAGTATCTGGGTGACGGCGACCGCGCCCTTGTTGTCGGGCACACCGACGAGGAGCGCGTGGTGCGCGTTGCTGGGCCGCTGCGCACCTCAAAGATCCGCGCTGGTGACTCACTGCTCTTTGATGTGCGCGCTGGGTACGTATACGAGAAGGTACCGAAGGCCGAGGTTGAAGAGTTAATCCTCGAAGAGGTTCCTGATATTGACTACGGTGATATTGGTGGGTTGCGTGAGCAGATCGAGTCCATCCGCGATGCGGTTGAACTACCATTTATGCATCCCGAGCTATATGCGGAGCATGCGCTCAAGGCGCCCAAGGGAATATTGCTGTATGGGCCGCCTGGCTGCGGTAAAACACTCATAGCGAAAGCCGTCGCGAATTCATTGGCCAAGAAAGTTGCCGAACGAACCGGGCGTGAGGAAGGTCGATCGTTTTTTTTGAATATCAAGGGCCCCGAGTTGCTCAATAAGTATGTTGGTGAGACTGAACGTCATATCCGTCTGGTTTTCCAGCGGGCGCGCGAGAAAGCCTCCGAGGGGATGCCGGTAATTGTTTTCTTCGACGAAATGGATTCGCTATTTCGTACCAGAGGCTCTGGGGTGTCGAGCGACGTTGAAAATACGATCGTTCCGCAGCTATTGAGTGAAATTGACGGTGTGGAAACTCTTGATAATGTGATTGTAATTGGCGCCTCAAATCGCGAGGACATGATCGATCCCGCCATCCTGCGGCCAGGGCGCCTTGACGTGAAAATCAAGATCGACCGACCCGATGCCGAAGCTGCTCGGGAGATCTTTAGTAAATATTTGGTGCCGACCTTACCGATTCACGCCGAGGATCTAGTTGAACACGGAGGCGATGCTGCTGCGGCTTGCACCGCGATGATTCAAAGGTCGGCGGAGTTTATGTACTCCGAGGCCGAGGAGAATAAGTTCCTCGAAGTCACTTACGCCAATGGTGATAAAGAGATTCTCTATTTTAAGGATTTCAACTCTGGCGCAATGATAGAAAATATCGTCTCCCGAGCTAAAAAATCTGCCATCAAAGATTTTCTAGCCACCGGCGAAAAAGGTATTCGAGTGCATCACGTATTGGATGCCTGCGTCGACGAATTCCGCGAAAACGAGGACCTCCCTAACACCACCAACCCTGATGACTGGGCCCGGATTTCAGGTAAAAAGGGTGAACGGATTGTGTTCATCCGTACCCTTATCCAGGGTAAGAAGGGTAGCGAGGCGGGACGGTCGATCGCCACCATCGCAAATACCGGCCAGTACCTTTGATCCCATGAGTCCAAGGTGAGCGTTCATCGGATCATGGGGATCGAAACCGAATACGGGATCTCGGTCGCCGGGCAACCTATGGCTAATCCAATGGTTGCTTCCTCGCAGGTCGTGAATGCCTATTCGAATTTCGCACTGCCCGGGGTCAGGCGCGGTCCGAAATGGGACTTCGATGCCGAGTACCCGTTGCGTGATGCCCGCGGGTTCGACATGTCACGTGCTGAGGCAGATCTATCGCAATTAACGGATGACGATCTTGGTATGGCCAATGTCATTTTGACCAATGGGGCCCGCCTATATGTCGATCACGCCCACCCCGAGTACTCCGCGCCTGAGGTAACGAATCCAAAGGATGCGGTGCTTTGGGATCGAGCCGGCATGATGGTGATGGATAAAGCCGCGCGCTTGGCAGCTTCCAGTGCTGGTGGTCTTCCAATATTGCTTTACAAGAACAACACCGACAACAAGGGCGCGTCCTACGGGTGCCACGAGAACTACCTCATGCGCCGTTCGACACCATTTGCTGACATCGTCCGCTCGCTAATACCGTTTTTCATTACCCGCCAAGTTTTCACCGGTGCCGGGCGCCTCGGGGTAGGCCAAGATGGACGCGAGCTGCGCTATCAAATCAGCCAGCGCGCCGATTTCTTCGAAGTCGAAGTTGGTCTTGAGACCACGTTAAAGCGGCCGATCATCAATACCCGCGATGAGCCACATGCCGACCCAGAGTTTCACCGCAGGCTTCACGTGATCGTGGGGGATGCAAACCTCAGCGACACCGCGACCTACCTGAAGATGGGCACGACCGCGCTGGTGCTATCAATGATCGAGGATCGATTTCTTGACGGCCACGACTTCATGCCCCAAAACTCAGTGCGTGAGATGCACCAAGTAAGCCATGATCCAACGTTGACACATCAATTGACGCTCGATCACGGCCGCCGGCTTAATGCCATCGAAATCCAGCGCGAGTTTTGGCAACTTGCTAGTAAATATTGCGACGAGAAGTACGGCGCTGATCTCGACGAGCAATCCCGTGACGTGCTGGCTCGCTGGGAGAACATATTGGATCGACTGGACACGAATATCTGGGCGTGCGCCGATGAGGTGGACTGGATCGCGAAACTGCAGTTGCTTGAGAGCTACCGCAGCCGCGATAACCTAAGTTGGGATTCGATAAAGTTGCAGGCGATCGACCTGCAGTACGCCGATATTCGCCCTGAACGCGGGCTTGCCGCGAAACTTGAAAGCCGTGGTCGGCTAACCCGAATGTTTACCGACGAACAAGTTATGGCCGCGGTAACAGACCCACCGACCGACACCAGAGCGTACTTTCGTGGTGAATGTATCCGCAGGTACCCAGAGTCCATTGCCGCGGCATCCTGGGATTCGGTCGTGTTCGATATTAAGGAAAGTCAATCACTACTGCGGGTCCCAACTCTCGAACCAAATCGCGGTACCAAGGCACATGTCGAAACACTGCTGAATTCCTGCTCTAGCGCACAAGATCTTGTTAATGCTTTGAGTTCAAATCCTGGTGATTGAGGCCCAGCAGTATCCGCCCAGTCAAATGGGTCGTGTGAGTAAATATAGGTCTGGTTCACAGGGCTCAAGGATGTCTCAGGAGCGCCTGTCAGGTAGGGGCACTCGATACGGATAACCTATGACCATGCCCAAGCAGGAGAAGGCCGAGCGCCGCACTGGACGTGATACCACGTCTGAAGAGATCGATACTAAATCAGCCGAGCCCACCAGCAGAGCTAATCTAGATGCTGATGTGGATTCGATCTTGGACGAGATTGATGAGGTCCTCGAGGAGAATGCTGAAGACTTCGTGAAGTCATTTGTCCAAAAAGGCGGGCAATGACCGCGCATCTGGGCCTCCCGCAGGCATATCTGGCAACCGGGTCATCATCATTTGCCGACTTCCTCGCAGCTCTTGCCCCTGACGTGCTCCCAGGTCGCATGACAATGAACTCTGCCGATGCCAACGCTTTGGCGCCACATGGCACGACCATCGTTTCGCTTCGCGGTGAATTCGGCGCGGTGATGGCTGGTGACCGGCGAGCAACCATGGGTAATGTGATTGCTCAGCGCGATATCGAGAAAGTGTTCGTTGCCGATGAGCACTCGATGATCGGGATCGCCGGCACCGCTGGTATCGCGGTTGAGCTCGTTCGGTTGTTTCAAGTTGAACTTGAGCACTATGAAAAAATCGAAGGCCTTTCCCTTTCCCTTGACGGCAAAGCTAACCGGCTCGCTACCCTGCTGCGCGGTAATTTAGGGCTTGCGATGCAAGGTCTGGCTGTGGTGCCACTGCTTGCGGGGTATGACCTCAGCCGTGGTCGCGGCCGCATATTTTCCTATGACGTGACCGGTGGCCGTTATGAAGAGCATGATTTCTACGCTGTTGGATCCGGCGCTTTCTTTGCCCGCGGATCCTTGAAGAAGTTGTACCAGTCCAGTATCAGCGTTGACGAAGCGATCGCGATTGCGCTAGAGGCTCTTTATGACGCAGCCGACGACGACAGCGCAACGGGCGGGCCAGATCTTGCACGGCGCATCTTCCCGGTGGTTGCGGTTGTCAATGCCGATGGCGTACAGATTGTTGAGGAGTCCGATATCGCGGCCAAGTCAACAAGGCTGGTGGCGCAGCGAATGAGTCGTCCCGATGGGCCAATTGCTAAAGTCATAGACGGGGGTGCGACATGAGCGTCCCGTTCTATGTGTCACCCGAACAAATAATTAAGGATAAAGCCGACTTTGCACGAAAAGGTATTGCCCGCGGTCGAAGTGTAATCGTTCTTGAGTACGACGAAGGGATCTTGTTCGTCGCAGAGAACCCCTCGATGGCATTACATAAGATCAGTGAGATTTACGACCGCATCGGATTTGCTGCCGTCGGTAAATACAATGAATTCGAGAACTTGCGGGTGGCCGGTGTTCGCCTTGCTGATATGCGTGGATACGCATATGACCGAAGTGACGTCACCGGCAGGAGTCTGGCAAATGCCTACGCGCAGACCCTCGGGACAATATTCAGCGAGACCCCAAAGCCTTATGAAGTGGAGATCGTCGTCGCAGAGGTCGGTGCAACCGAAGACCTAGATCAGTTGTACCGGTTGAGTTTCGACGGATCGGTGGCTGATGAGCATGGCTATGTGGCGATGGGTGGCTCGGCTGAGGCCATCAGTGCAGCCTTAGCCGACTCCTGGCGTACCGGTCTTACTTTGGTCCAAGCAGTTAAGATGGCTGTTGACCTCTTGGGGAAATTCGGGTCCGAGGAGGTCCGCGTCCTCACGGCGGCGCAGTTAGAAGTGGCGGTACTTGACCGTAACCGTCCCCGTCGGACTTTTAGCCGCATCAGCGCCAGCAAAATGAGTGAGCTCATCAGCTGATTTTGGCCTATGGTGTTTGCATGGACCGGCGGATATTCGGCATCGAGACCGAATATGGAGTCACGTGCACCTTCAAGGGGCAACGCCGCCTTAGCCCCGATGAAGTGGCCCGGTATCTGTTCAGGCGCGTGGTGTCCTGGGGCCGTAGCAGCAATGTCTTCTTAGCCAACGGATCTCGCCTTTATCTAGATGTTGGCTCGCATCCAGAGTATGCAACCCCCGAATGCGACAGCATCGAGCAACTTGTTGTGCATGATCGCGCGGGGGAGCGCATCCTTGAAGGTCTCGTAGCCGATGCGCAGCAGCGATTGCGTGATGAGGGCATCAGTGGCGATATTTACCTGTTCAAGAACAACACCGACTCAGCAGGCAACTCCTATGGATGCCACGAAAACTATTTGATCGAACGGCACGGAGAGTTTGGTAAAATGGCCGACCAGTTAATTCCATTTCTGGTGTCGCGGCAGATCATCACCGGCGCGGGAAAGGTGCTGCAGACCCCGCGTGGCGCCCAATATTGCGTGAGTCAGCGCGCGGACCATATCTGGGAAGGGGTGTCCAGTGCCACTACCCGTTCCCGTCCGATTATCAATACCCGCGACGAGCCACATGCTGATGCTGAGTTGTACCGCCGGTTGCACGTAATTGTCGGTGATTCAAATATGAGCGAAGTCACCACTTTGCTCAAAGTCGGCACCGCTGATCTCGTGCTTCGAATGATCGAAGCCGGTGTGGTGATGCGCGATATGTCTTTGGAGAACCCGATTCGGGCAATCCGCGAAATGAGCCACGATCTGACCGGGCGTAAGACCGTAAAGTTGAGTACCGGCCGAGAGTTGTCGGCCCTGGACATCCAGTGGGAGTACTACGAAAAAGCCGCTGATTTCGCAGATCGTCGTGGGCTGGCAACCGATGTCACGATCTCCCGGGTACTTGAACTTTGGGGGCGGGCGCTCAAAGCCCTCGAGGGCGATGATCTGTCACTTATTGATCGCGAAATTGACTGGGCTATCAAATTGCGCCTCTTGGAGCGCTACATGGCCAAGCATGATCTGACTTTGGCCTCCCCGCGAATCGCCCAATTGGATCTCGCCTATCACGATATTTCACGTAACCGCGGGCTCTTTTCGATTATGGAGCAAAGGGGTCTAGTGGATCGAGTTTCTAGGGACATTGACGTTTTTGCGGCCAAGTCGATCCCGCCCCAGACCACCCGCGCCAAATTGCGCGGTGATTTTGTGCGGCGCGCCCAAGAAAAACACCGAGATTTCACGGTGGATTGGGTGCACCTTAAGTTGAATGACCAAGCCCAGCGAACGGTTCTGTGCAAGGACCCATTCTTGGCCGTGGATGAGCGCGTTGAGCGCCTGATGGCCAGCATGTGACAACAGGTTAAGATTCTTAAATGCGCATATCCAAAAGATCTTTTTCATTTACCGCCGTGGCTGCCCTAGGTATCAGTTTGCTTTTGTCCGGTTGTTCGAGTGGTTCAACTAGTGACCCAGTAACGAGCAGTGCTCCGGCCACCGATGCGGCGTCAGCCCCCTTTGCCACCACCGATTGCGCGCTGGCGCAGCCCCCGGTGCCAGCACAGTCAGCACCAATGGAGGGCCAAGAGCTTGGTGGGGTAGTGGTGCAGTTGGACCCAGCCGGGGTACCAACCGTCACCGTAGCCGCGACTGCAACCGCGGCCACTGAACTTGGCTCCCTTGATCTAGTTGCCGGTGACGGTGCGCCCGTTGCATTAGGTGCAACAGTCGAGGTTAACTACTGCGGTATCGGCCTGAGCAGTCGTACCATGTTCGACTCTTCCTGGGCTCGAGGTGCACCCGCCTCGTTCCCGCTAGATCCAGGTGGCTTGATTCAAGGCTGGATAGATGGTCTACCCGGGATGAAAGTGGGCGGTGAGCGACTATTGCTGATCCCCGGTTCGCTCGGCTATGGCGCCGGCCCTCCGCAGGGTTCTGGGATTGAGCCCGATGAAACCTTGATCTTCATTGTGCAAGTTACCGCAGTTTCTTAAGCGACCCCGGAACGGAGTTGAACGTGAGCACTAAGCCTGAGATCGATTTCATTGAAGGGCCCGCACCCACCGAACTGGTAATCACTGACTTAATTGTTGGCGAGGGCGCCGAGGCAGTTGCGGGTGGACGCGTCGAAGTTCACTATGTCGGCGTGGAGTTTGAATCGGGCGAGCAATTTGATGCCTCATGGGATCGCGGTGAATCAATTACCTTCCCACTGAACGGTCTAATTGCCGGCTGGCAGGAAGGAATTCCTGGGATGAAAGTTGGCGGCCGGCGACAATTAGTAATACCACCGGCACTGGCTTACGGTGCTGCGGGCTCAGGGCACCGACTCGCCGGTCAGACATTGGTCTTTATCATCGATCTGATTAACGTCGGGTAGTTTTTCGATGGCGTCAACGCGAATTGACCGTACTGAACGCCTACTGAATCTTGTCTTTTGCCTGATGGCGAGTCGTCACGCGGTTCGCCGTTCCGATATCCGAGTAAGTGTGCCCGGTTACGTAGACGCCCCGAGCGATGCTGCCTTCGAGCGGATGTTCGAGCGGGATAAGGAGGAACTGCGGGGGATGGGCATCCCCATTGACACTGTGACCGATGTCAATGGTGAAGTTGAAGGTTACCGAATTTCACTTGCGGATTACGAATTGACGGGCTTGTCATTTACCACCGAGGAGCTCGCGGTGCTCAGCTTGGCCGCGAGTGTTTGGGATGAGGCCATTATTGGCCCGGCCGCGACCACAGCACTTCGTAAGCTCGAAGCAGCACAGGATGCAGGTGCCACACCTGCGGATAGTTCACCACTTGTCAACGTGCGATGGTCCGAAACCGATGCCGCCATCTTGCCGTTGTTCACCGCGGTGCGCGAGCAAAGGGTTGTCACCTTTGATTACCGATCCGGAAATGCACAGCTTGCGAATAGGCGCCGGGTCGACCCCTGGGCGGTGGTCGCCCAGGAGGGGCACTGGTATCTGGTTGGGCACGATAACGACCGCGCGGCCAATAGAGTTTTTCGACTATCTAGAATCGTCGGAACAGTTCAGGTTTTCGCCGAAGGACAAGAACATCCGATGCCACCTGATTTTCAGGTACGAGCGTTGATCGGTTCCCATTCGCCTGATAGTCCGTTCGAAGCCAGGATCTTTGTCCGCGCTGGGCAAGGGGCTGAGTTGAGGCGCTTTAGCAAATTGCGCAAGACACTCGACCCATATGCGGCGGGTGAACTGTTGGTTGGCGCGCGCACCGGTGAGCACTTACAGTCGCTGGCATGTGCAGCCGGGGCCGGTGCGCAGGTGCTGGAACCAAAATCCGTGCGTGATGAGGTGCTGGCTTCGCTGCTGCGGATCAATCAACTTCACGGTGGTAATAGCTCATGAACGCGACAACAAATGCAATAAGCCGACTTTCACGCCTCTTGGCACTAGTGCCTTGGCTAAGTGTCAACGACGGAGTCACAGTTAACGAGGCCGCAAGACACTTCGATGTATCACCCGAGCAGCT
>CAMDKJ010000062.1 GCA_945900705.1 Bifidobacterium breve
AACAGTTCCACGCGGTGAGATCGCCGGGATCCGGCAAGCCGAACAGCGGGCCGCGGGTGCCGTGCTCGGGGTGAGCGATATCAGATTTCTTGGGTACCGCGATGGCGAACTAACCGTTACCCATGACCTACGGCGCGACCTGAGCCGGGTTATTCGCCAGGTTCGCCCCCAGCGGGTGCTGATGCAGTCACCCGATCGTAATTGGAAACGCATCTACGCCTCGCATCCAGACCACCTAGCGGCCGGCGAGGCTTCGATTTCCGCTATCTACCCAGATGCCCGC
Organism: Bifidobacterium breve; assembly: GCA_945900705.1. GTDB lineage: Bacteria > Actinomycetota > Actinomycetes > S36-B12 > S36-B12. Next base: position 284 of record CAMDKJ010000062.1, read on the forward strand.
AATCCGTTTGCCCACACTTCGCTCATCAAAGATGAGGGCTTGGCAGATTGGACCGTCGGCGAGGTTTGGGTCATGGGTGCACCAACCTTGAATCACTATGTCGATGTCACGGACAAGTTCGAGATGAAATTGGCCGCGCTGCACGCGCATGCGAGTCAGACGGCACATATGGACGATCTCGCCGGCCGCATCACCGGCTGGCTATCGGTGCAGGCCGCCGAAGCTGGGCTACCAGAAGGCCGGCTAGCCGAGGCCTTCATGGTTGTTGACACCGCCTAAGTGCACCCGAGCTACCCGTCAATCAGCTAAACCTGCTCGATCCGTCAAAAAACATCGCCGAAATGACGGAACCGGCAGGTTTAAGGCCCCGGTCCGTAACGTGGACCTCATCAGCTTCACTCCCACTCAATAGTGCCCGGTGGTTTACTAGTGATGTCTAACGTCACCCGATTAATTTCTGGAACCTCGTTGGTGATGCGCGTCGAAATCCGAGCTAGCACCTCATACGGAAGCCGAGACCAATCCGCGGTCATTGCATCTTCACTTGTCACTGGGCGAAGAACTACCGGATGGCCGTAAGTACGACCATCGCCTTGAACTCCAACCGAGCGCACCTCAGCAAGCAATACCACCGGGAATTGCCACACGTCACGATCTAGCCCCGCCGCCGTCAACTCCTCGCGAGCAATTGCATCAGCAGCCCGCAAAATTCGTAGGCGATCAGCATCTACGGCGCCGACTATGCGGATAGCCAAGCCCGGGCCCGGAAATGGATGGCGCCAAACTATGGCTGGCGGTAGGCCTAGATCGAGTCCGACCTGTCGTACCTCATCTTTAAACAGGGCGCGCAATGGTTCGACTAGGCGAAATTTCAGATCATCGGGCAGCCCGCCAACATTGTGGTGGCTTTTGATATTTGCGGTACCACTCCCACCACCGGATTCGACGACATCTGGATACAGCGTGCCCTGCACCAAAAAGTCGACCGGCTCGCCAGCGGCGGACTCAACAATTCCTCGCGCAGCTTCCTCGAAAACTCTAATGAATTCGCGGCCGATGATCTTGCGCTTGGCCTCGGGGTCGGTTACGCCAGCTAGGGCATTTAGGAAACGCTCAGCGGCATCTGCGACCACAAGTTTAACCCCGGTGGCGGCCACGAAATCACGTTCGACCTGCTCAGCCTCACCCTTGCGTAGTAGCCCGTGATCTACAAAAACACAGGTCAGTTGATCACCGACCGCGCGCTGCACCAATGCTGCAGCAACAGCTGAATCGACTCCACCCGATAGGCCACAAATAACTCGACCAAGGCCAACCTGCGCGCGGATCGCCGCCACCTGCACGTCGATGACATTAAGCATCGTCCAGGTTGGTGCAATTCCGGCTATCTCATAAAGGAAGCGGGTTAATAGAGCCTGACCGTGCTCGCTATGGAGCACCTCAGGATGAAACTGGACTCCAGCCATCCGCCGTTCAAGGTTCTCAAATGCCGCAACCGGGGCCCCGGCCGAAACCGCACTTACCTTGAACCCGACCGGAGCTACCGCTACGCAGTCACCATGTGACATCCAAACACTTTGCTCACTTGGCAAGCCGGAAAAAAGTGAACTGGACTCGGCAACCTGGATTATGGTGCCACCGAATTCGCGGAGCCCTGTCTCTTCGACTTTGCCGCCCAGCGACTGAGCCATAACTTGGAAGCCGTAGCAGATTCCGAATACCGGAATCCCCAGGTCCAAGATTGCTTCATCAAAGCGGGGTGCACCGGCCTCGTAAACACTCGACGGGCCGCCGCTGAGCACGATCGCCACTGGCTTTCGCGCCGCTAAATCTGCCGCTTTGATGGTGTGCGGGACAACTTCAGAGTAGATATTTGCCTCGCGCACCCGCCGGGCAATCAGCTGGGCGTACTGCGCACCAAAGTCAACCACTAAGACTGTTGGTTGCGCATCGGTCACCGCCGAAGCCTACGACCTCGCTAAGAGCCGTCGGTCATTGAGTGTTGTTGCTGCTCCAATTGGGCGCCGCCGCTAATTTCCGAAAGCACCTAGAACCATAAAGGCGCCGAGGATGACCAAATCCACCAGCAACCCCACGAATATGGTGATGATGATCCACCACTTGGTGGAGGCGGCGAGTTTGCGGGCCCGGGCCACCTCATCGGCCCGCAAGGCAGCACCCGCCCGAAATGCCTGAGTCACGGCAATTATCCCGAGGGGCAAAAACCCCAAGGCGGCAACCAAGATCGCCCAACCTAGGTGTGGCGACGGCAAATTCCCCGAGTCGACGCTCTCGGGGGTAGGCGCTGTATCAAAAGTTGGGTCGCTGGCCATCGGGTGAACCCTATCCGGAAAATATATTTTCAGTCAGGGTGCGAAGAGTCAGGAACTTCGGTACGGTGCTCTTCATCACAGTCCCACCGGGAAGGAACCTTATGGCCCACATTACGGTCACCGTTGATGGCACCTCATATAAAGGCGAGGTTGAGCCACGCAAACTGCTCGTCCATTGGCTCCGAGAGGACATCGGCCGGGTCGGTACCGTCGTTGGCTGCGACACCTCTAACTGCGGCGCCTGCACGGTGCTGCTAAACGGACGCAGCGTCAAATCCTGCAGCGTCCTGGCGGTACAAGCAGACGGCTGCGAAGTCACAACCATTCAGGGCCTTTCCGATGGCAGCGAGTGGCACCCGGTGCAAACTGCATTCAAGGAGTGTCACGGCTTGCAATGCGGGTACTGCACCCCGGGTATGGTGATGGCCACGGTTGACCTGCTCTCGGAAAATCCAACACCTTCAGAGCAGGAAATCCGCGAAGGGCTCGAAGGTAATCTTTGCCGCTGCACCGGATACCACAACATCGTTAAGTCAGTTTCATATGCCGCAGATCTCATGTCGGCCGGCCCCACGAAAGGTGCGAAATGACCGCTGCACTCGATACCGATACCGCACTAGGTAAGCCGATCCGGCGCAAGGAAGATGCGCACCTCCTGCACGGGCAAACTAACTGGACCGACAACATCCAGCTACCCGGCACTGTTCACATGGCAATTTTGCGCAGCCCAATGGCACACGCGAAAATTACAAAACTTGATGTTTCAGGGGCGCTTAAGCAAACAGGAGTCGTAGCGGCATACGGAGCAAAAGAACTAGGTGAGCTAAATGGCGGGGTACCGTGCGTCTGGCCGGTCACCGACGACATAAAGATGCCAGCTTTTCCAGCTTTGGCAATCGACAAAGTACGTCAAGTTGGTGACTGTGTTGCAGTTGTACTTGCTACCAGCGTCGCTGCCGCTGTTGACGCGCTGGATGCCATCGAGGTTTCATATGAGGCACTGCCCGCCGTTACTGACATGGAAGCAGCACTTGCCAGTGGCAGTGCACTTGTCCATGACGAAATCGAGACCAATGCTTGCTATGTGTACAAGATGCCATGCGGTGACTATGAGGCTTCACGGGCGAAGGCCGACGTAGTTGTGGCTCGACGTTTTATAAACCAACGCCTAATTCCAATATTCATGGAGCCCCGCTCGGTGGTTGCCGCGCCAATGGGCATGAGCGACGAAATCACCATCTGGTCATCAACCCAGATTCCGCACGTACTCCGCGTACTACTAGCACTCGTTACTGGCATACCCGAGAACAATTTACGCGTAGTCGCACCGGATGTGGGCGGTGGCTTCGGCGGGAAATTGCAGTGCTACCGCGAGGAAATCCTCGTCACCAACCTCGCGAAGAAACTTGGTCGGCCGGTTAAGTGGACAGAGACTCGAAGCGAGAACATGGTCGCAACCCACCATGGCCGCGACCAAATTCAGGATATCGAAATCGCTGCCACCAAGGACGGAAAGATACTCGGCCTCAAGGTCACGCTCTTGGCCAATATGGGCGCCTACCTGCAGATAATTACCCCCGGGATTCCACTTCTTGGGATGTTCATGTACCCAGCGATATACAAGATGGATTCCTATGACTTCACCTGCACGGGCGTGTTCACTAATAAGACGCCGACGGATGCCTATCGCGGTGCCGGCCGGCCTGAAGCCACCTATGCGATAGAAAGAATCATCGATGAGCTAGCGGCCGAAATCGGCATGGAGCCCATGGAGTTGCGCAAGAAGAACTGGATTACGCACGATGAATTCCCCTACACCACTGTCGCAGGTCTCACTTACGACACCGGAAACTATGAGGCGGCAACCGAAAAAGCTCTCGCCATGTTCGATTACGACGGTCTGCGAGCCGAACAAGCACGGCGTCGGGCATCTGGTGATCCGGTGCAGCTCGGCATCGGTATTTCAACGTTCACCGAGATGTGTGGCCTCGCACCCTCACGTACCCTAGGCGCACTTAAGTATGTCGCTGGTGGCTGGGAGCACTGCACCGTCCGAGCGCTTCCGACCGGCAAGATCGAAGTAGTCACTGGTACTTCACCACACGGTCAAGGCCATGAGACCGCTTGGAGCCAAATCGCCAGTAGCATCCTTGGAGTGCCGGTTGAGGACATTGAGGTAATTCACAGCGACACCGGGCGCTCGCCATACGGTATGGATACCTACGGATCCAGATCACTTGCAGTTGGCGGTCAGGCAATCAAAGCCGCGAGTGAAAGACTCGTCGAAAAAGCCCGCGTCATTGCTGCGCACCAACTTGAGTGCAGCGCAACAGACCTGGAATTCGTCAATGGCAGTTTCCATGTCAAGGGCGACCCGAGTAAGTCACAGGCGCTGGGCGCAGTCGCCTTTGAGGCATTCACCGCCCACAACCTGCCACCGGGCGTGGAACCAACCTTGCAAGCCGAAGCCACCATTGACCCTGCGGATTTCTCATATCCCCACGGCACCCACCTCGCAGCGCTGGAGGTAGACACTGAAACCGGCCAAGTCAAGTTGCGCAAGTACGTGTGCGTTGACGATGTCGGCATCCAAGTGAACCCAATGATCGTCGAAGGTCAAGTTCATGGTGGTGTTGCCCAAGGAATTGCCCAAGCATTATTTGAAGGCGCAGAGTACGACGAGGACGGCAACTTGTTGACCGCAAGCCTCGCTGATTATCTGATCCCGAGTGCAGCTGATCTACCCTCGTTCGATACTGCCACCACGGTGACCCCATCGACTACTCACCCGCTAGGCACCAAGGGCGTTGGTGAAGCCGGGACTATCGCTTCAACACCGGCAATCATCAACGGCATAGTCGACGCTCTGCGGCACCTCGGAGTTACTGATGTAGCAATGCCCGCGTCGCCACAAACCGTGTGGCGAACAATCCAGGCGGCTAAGGCAGGAGCGAAATGATTCCCGTCGAATTCGATTACGTAAAGGTGACAACGATCGACCAAGCAATCGCCGCGCTGAAGTCTGGCGGCGAGGATTCCAAGATAATTTCAGGTGGGCAATCACTCCTACCCGTACTTAGATTGCGAATGGCCGATCCGTCTGTGCTGGTAGACTGCGGTGGTATCGACGAAATGCTCGGAGTTCGTGAAGATGGGGATTCGATCACCATCGGGGCGGCCACCACGCACCACGCAGTAATGAGCAGCCCCCTGGTGCAACAGCACGCCCTCTTATTGGCCCAAGCCACGGCCACCGTGGCCGATCCGGCAATTCGGCATCGCGGCACATCCGGTGGGGCACTTGCGCATGCCGACCCTGCCGGTGATGTCCCGGCGGCGGCACTGGCTCTGAATGCTTCCTTCACAATCGCCGGCCCTGGTGGTCGGAGAACCGTCGCGGCCAAAGACTTCTTTCTTGATTACTTCACCACAGCTGTTGGCCCGGATGAAATCCTCGTAAGTTTTAGTATCCCCAAATGCGACTGGGGCAGCCATTACGCGAAATTCAACCGCACCGCGCAAGCTTGGGCAATTGTCGGCGTGGCAGCGGTTGTCAATGTCGAGGGCGGAGTCATCAAGGAGGCCCGCATTGGCCTAACCAATATGGCGCCGACCGCCGTTCGGGCCAGCACGGTGGAGGCCGCACTCGTCGGCGCATCATCGGCGGCTGACATCACCGCAGCCGCCATGCACGCGGCCGATGGAACTCGAGCAACAAGTGACCTCCATGCCAAGGCCGATTACCGGGAGCATCTGGCCCGGGTAATCACCGCACGGGCAGTTCGGGCCGCTTCAGGTATTTAAACTCGGTGGCTGTGCTTACCCATATTGGCAGTTAGAGGGCCACAATCGGTAGCCGCAGCGCTGCCGGGGCGTGATCGGGCACCACCGGATTCTTGGGGGCCACCGGCTGCACCCGCACATAGGGCTGGCCCAGATCTGCGCGCAGGTCCACTTCGCCCTTATTTGGCCACAGAGCCATGGCCCGCTCGGCTTGCGCGGTGATGGTTAAAGAGGGGTTGACCCCAAGATTTGCGGTGATGGCAGCGCCATCAACAACATGCAGACCCGGGTGACCAAAAACCCGATGGTAAGCATCAATCACCCCGCGTTCAGCATCGGCACCGATTACGCAACCACCAACGAAGTGCGCTGTCACCGCGGCATCAAAGTTTTCGAACACACTGCTACCTGGAACCCCACCGATTTTTTCGGCAACCCGCTTGATCACCTCATGGGCCACCGGCAAGTAAGTAGGCGCCGGATTGGACTCCTCTTTTTTGGTGGTTAGGTGCCAACGGCCAAAACGTGATTTTTTGCCAACAATGGTTAGTGAGTTATCGACCGGCTGCATCACCAATGAGATAACCGCTCGTTCACTCCAGCGGTGCACATTGATTAATGAAGCCACATTGCGCCGTTGGCGAACCAGCTCACCGGCCCAGGTCTTCCAGCGGGCTCTACCTAATTGCGGAACGGTGATTACCGACTGCAATAGCCCCATTGAATTCGAGCCCTTGCCGTACCGAACGGGTTCGACGTGGGTATTTGGGTCCGGATACCAACTCGAAGTAATGGCGACCCCTTGCGTGTAGTCGGAGTCTGGAGATTTTGCAACGGCACCAAGAATTGATTCTGAATTAGTCCGAGATAAGCGGCCCAACCTCTTCGAAAGGCGCGGCAATTTACCCGAATCACTCATTTGGTGCAATAACTTCTGGGTATTAAATGTGCCCGCCGCCATGATCACATGGGCGGCACTAAATGACCTGGTGCGCTTACCTAAATGGATCCCGGTCCGAACGGTAGTGACTTCATATCCACCACCGGCGCGCTCAGTAATACCTGTCACGGTTGTTAGCGGGTGCACCCTTGCGCCGGCTAATTCTGCAAGCCCTAAGTAGTTTTTAGGCAGCGTATTTTTGGCACCGTGTCGACACCCGGTCATGCACTCACCACATTCAATGCACCCGGTGCGTTCTGGGCCAACGCCGCCAAAGAAGGGGTCGGGGCTGGTAACGCCGTGGCCGGAGCCGAAATAGACACCAACCGGAGTGAGCCGAAAGGTGTGCCCCACTCCCATGTCGTCGGCAACGGCCTTCATGATCACGTCGCTGGGAGTCATTGTCGGGTTCTCGGTAACCCCAAGCATTCGGGCCGCTTGATCGTAGAAAGGTGTCAACTCATCGGCCCAGTCAGTGATGTCCACCCACTGCGGGTCCGTGAAGTATTGCTTGCCCGGCACGTACAAGGTATTCGCATAGTTCAAGCTGCCACCGCCGACTCCGGCCCCGGCTAGTACCACCACATCCTTGAGTACATGTATGCGTTGCAGCCCCGTCAGGCCCAACTTTGGCGCCCACAGGAACCGCGACAGTTGCCAAGAGTTTTTCGGGTAGGTGGTCTCATCAAATCGGCGGCCAGCTTCCAGGACACCGACCCGGTAGCCCTTTTCAACCAAGCGCAAGGCGGAGACGGAGCCACCGAAACCCGACCCGATGATGACGACATCGAAATCCATTTCACTACCGGGCATTTGGGCTCCTTCCTCCGAGGGTACTACTTGAATCCAAGCTTCTTCATGGCTCCAACCGCATTCGCAAGGGTGCCACCCCAGCGCTCATTTGACCACCCGAACGGGGCACCGAAACCAAATCCCCGCTGCGTCGCGATGGTTTGCGCCTCGGTGTATTGCAAGAAACCCTCGCTGCCGTGGCGGCGCCCCAGCCCAGAATCGCCCATCCCACCCATGGGGGCGCGAACACTGCCCCAGGCGGCGGCGTAACCCTCATTAATATTTACGGTGCCCGCCTTGAGCTGGGCGGCAATTTGGCGGCCCGCTTGGGTATCGCGGGTTAGGACCGAGGCATTTAACCCGTAGAAGGTGTCGTTAGCCATGGCAACCGCCTGCTCATCGGAGCTAAATGGGTAAACCGCGACCACCGGGCCAAAAGTTTCGTCGCGGCATAACTCCATATCCTCGGTGACTCCAGCCAAGACCGTTGGCTCTAGGTAGTACGGGCCCACGTCGGGACGCGCCCGACCACCAACAAGCACCCGAGCACCATGCGCAATTGCGTCGGCAAGGTGCACCTGCACTCGATCAAGGTGCCGCTGTGAAATGAGCGAGCCCATATCGGCACCCCAACCGAGTTCAGCAACCATCCGCATCGCGGCAACGCGCGGCAAGAATAGATCCAAGAACGGCTGCATTACTTCTTCATGGATATACATCCGCTCAATCGAGACACAAAGTTGACCGGCATTCGCAAAACAGGCTCGCACCGCTATCTCAGCTGCGCGCGCAACGTCTACGTCGGCGCGGATGATCATCGCGTTTTT
>CAMDKJ010000063.1 GCA_945900705.1 Bifidobacterium breve
AAATCTCCTAAGCGTTGTGGTGGCAGAAGCCTTGCTCATCTGGGTGTGGTTTTGCAGGCCAACCCGGGTTGATTCACTAGACACTTCCGGTGCGACCGTGGCAGGGTGAGCGGATGAGCGATTTGGGCGAGCCAGTGAATAAAAAAGCGCCATCACGCCGCCGTCATTTTTGGCAGCTCGATATCCCGATGGTGTTAGCGGTCATCTTATGCTCGGTATTCACGGTTATCGAAGTGCGACGGATCGGCGAAGGAGTTTGGCGGGCTTGGGCCTACGCATTTGAATGGCCGCTGATCGGGCTTTTCTGTGTCTGGATTTGGTATCGATATCGCAAAGAAGGCAGTGTCACTAAGGGGTTTTCGGCGCGCTGGCAGGCTCGAGTTGCTCGGCTAAGTGCTGCTGCTGATGAACAGTTGTCCGCACCGGACACTGCTCCAAGGCTGGTGGATCCAGGCCTAGATTCTTGGCGGTCCTATGTAGCTGACTTGCAGCGGCGTGAGCCGCCTGGAAGACCACCGGATGAATCGGTTACCAACTAAGTGGAAGACAGATGATATTCAACACGCCCGAGGGGAAAGAATCGCATCTTATCGGGTGGCAGCGACGCTTTGGGCACACCAGAGTGTTGGGCGCCTATGTGCTTTTCACGGCACTTATCTCATTTGGCACGTTAGCGGTTTTTGCGGTGCTAATTCAGCAGCCTCTCGTCTTTCCCTCATTGGGGGCCACCGCATTTGTGTTCTATTTTTCGACAAACAGTGTGCAAGCTGCTCCGCGCAATGTGTTTTTCGGGCAGTTAATCGGGGTGGTCGCTGGGGTCTTTGCGCTACTCGTTTTTGGTCTACTTGATGCGGGCCCGGATCTGGTTGGGGTTAGTTGGCCCAGGGCAGGTGCCTTGACTTTGGCACTTTGCTTGACCCTTGCGGCGATGGTTTGGCTGCACGTGCCGCATGCTCCAGCCGGCGCTACCACTTTGATCGTGGCCGCTGGCTTAATTACCGCGCCAAGTCAATTGGCCATTCTGCTTCTCGCGGTCTTGGTCATGATCGGGCAGGCCATATTGATAAATCGGGCCCTCGGGGTGCCTTTCCCGCTTTGGGGCCCGCGCGGGGACGCCTCAGCCTGATATCTGGCTTCGATAAAAAGCACTGCACCCAAATTGGTGGAGGAATTTGCCCTAAAACTGGGGGTATGAGGTTGACGGTGGAGGAAAATGGAGTAGAGTGGTGCCACTTGGGGTTACAAAGGTGACCAATGGGGCCGATGGGGCCGGTGGGACGGGAGGTGGAGCAGATGTTTTTAGGAACCCATGCCCCCCTGCTCGACGACAAGGGCCGGTTGGTCCTCCCGGCCAAATTCCGTGAGGGCTTAGCGGCAGGGCTGGTACTCACCAAGGGGCAAGAGCGTTCAATCGTGGTCTGGCCCGCGGCCGAGTTCGCGTTGTACGCCGAGCGACTAAATGAGGCCTCCCGCTCCGATGCCCAGGTAAGGGCCTACCTCCGGGTGCTGTTCTCGGGTGCGTTCGACGAAATCCCAGATCGTCAGGGGCGCATTACGGTGCCACCGGCCCTGCGTGAATACGCGGGCCTGCACCGCGAAGTCGTAGTCGTTGGTAACGGCAGCACCGTCGAGATGTGGGATGCGGCCGCATGGAACTCGTATTTGGCCGCCCAAGAGGACGCTTTCTCTGGTATCAGCGAAGAGGTGGTGCCCGGGATTTTGTGACGCCGCGCGGTGAGGTCTCCTCCCGCTCCCGCAGTTCCTGACGCACTTCCCCCGCGCCAGGGGCCCGCTTTTATCAGCGGGTGGGGACCTGGCCACGCGGCTACTGAAAGTACCTCAGGCACCTAAATCGCTTTAAGTAAATCGGCTAAAGAAAAGTGGAGGAAAGATGACGGCGCTGGCACGGGAGCTCACGGATCTGACTGTGGCGATGCCACACCAGAGCCCGAGTGTGCCTGTCTTGCGCGTCGTGCCAGCTAGTAACCGGGCCCGCCATGCGCTGCGCCTGTTCGCGGTATTGGCGCTGGCGGCGGGCCTAACTTCGGCGGTAATGGCGGGTTTCTCCAGTTTGGTTAGTGGCTGGGGCCCAATCTGATGGCTACTTCAGTGGGCCACCTGCCGGTGATGCCAGCTCGGGTCATCGCGCTCTTGGCACCGGCCCTTGCGGCCCCGGGTGCGGTACTCGTGGATGCGACCGTGGGGCTGGGCGGACACGCCGAATATGCTCTTCAGCAATTTCCCGAGCTGCACCTTGTTGGCCTTGATCGAGATAACGATGCCATCGCGTTATCACGTGAACGACTAGCGAATTTCGGTGAGCGCATCACCCTTGTGCATGCGGTCTACGACGAACTGCCGCAGGTTTTAACTTCCCTGGGTTTGCCATCTGTGCAGGGGATCCTGTTTGACCTCGGAGTCTCCTCGATGCAGCTAGATGTTGCTGAGCGAGGCTTCTCATACGCGAACAACTCACCGCTTGACATGCGAATGGATGCCTCCACCGGGATTACGGCGGCAGACGTGCTAAACACCTATGACGAAAAGCACCTTGCGCGCGTGCTGCGTATTTATGGCGAAGAGAAGTTTGCCGGGCGAATTGCCTCCAAGATCGTTGCCGAGCGCGCGGTAGCGCCATTTAGTAACTCCACGCGGTTGGTTGAACTTATTCGCGATGCGATCCCGGCACCGGCTCGGCGCACGGGAGGCAATCCGGCTAAGCGCACCTTCCAGGCTTTGCGAATTGAAGTAAACGGCGAGCTGGATGCACTCCGAGCTGCGCTGCCTGCTGCTCTTGATGCACTTTGCCTTGGGGGGCGCATTGTGGTGATGTCATATCAATCACTCGAAGATCGCATGGTTAAGCAGGCACTCGCCAAGGGCGCACATCCTGATGTGCCGCGCGGGCTGCCGGTCATTCCCGACAACCTGCTTCCGTGGCTGCATTTGCTAACGCGCGGTGCCGAGATTGCGGATGAAAGTGAACTGGCCGGTAATCCGCGATCGGCATCAGTTCGCATTCGTGCAGCAGAGCGGGTGGCGGCATGAGTTCAACTGCCCGTAAGCACGAGGTGGCCCCTGAGATCTTGGGTGATATTGACTCCGCTACCACTGACGCCACGGAGTATGCAACTCGCGGCGCACATGCGCGTGGGCATGCTCGGCCGAACTTGCGTTTGGTTTCGCCACTTCGTGCAGAGCGCGCCAGCCGTGGAGTCTTTATCCTCTTTGTCACGGGGTTGCTCGGTATCGGCCTGGTTGCGATGTTGGTAATTAACACGGCGTTGGCCCAAGGTGCATTTACCCTCAGTGAGTTGCAGCAGGAGCAGGCGGCACTTTCAGAGCAGGAAGCCGCACTCACCCAAGTGGTGGAGGCGGCATCTACCCCGGGAACCCTCGAAAGTCAGGCTCGGGCACTTGGGATGGTGCCTAGTCAAAATCCGGTCTTCCTGCGCCTACCCGACGGCGCAATTCTCGGCAATCCCAAGCCGGCCCCGGGTCGCCCGGTTGCCAACCCGTTAGCGGCTAGCTCGATGATTGCGACTCCCGCTGATGCCACGGCGCTGGAGGCGGTAAGCGGGGACGCGGTAGGTACCGACCTGCCGATTGCGCCGGGGGAGAACTATGACCCGGCCGCCGCCGATGCAGCAAAGTCCGCGAATTTAACTATTGGTGCCGGTAAGGGTGCCGGTAAGGGTGCCGGTAAAGGCGCCGGTAAAGGCGCCGCTAAGGGCAATCAAAATGAGAACTCGATGTGGACCGAAATACCGATTCAGATCGGCAATACCAGCACCGATGCCGGCCTTGTCGCCAAGCCGGTGAACTGAGTAACGGCTCCGGTATGGCCAGCACCTCAACTCGTCAGCGCCCTAATTCAAAGGCAAGAGTTGAACGCCCGCGTGATCGGCGCCCGGTAGCCAATCTTCGACTCGGCAGTCCTTATAAGCGTGGTGGAATTCTCACTTTGGTGACCGTCATAGTACTTACGATTTTCGCGGCCCGGCTAATTGATTTACAGGCCGTGCGTGGTGAATCCCTGGCGTCAGCAGCCCTTGATCAGAGACTACGAACTGTGCCAATTATGGCCGGACGCGGTGCCATCATTGACGCGAATGGGCAGCCGTTAGCAGTAACTGTCGAAGCCCGCAATTTGACCGTCGACCAAACTTTGGTGAGTGACCCCACCGCGGTGGCTATTGCACTGTCACCAATTCTCGGCACAGATATTGGTGAACTAATTACCCGTTTGACCGGTGATCGCCGATTTGTGTATGTTGCCAAAGAGTTGACTCCGGATTCCTGGCGGCGGATCGAAGCACTGAGATTGCCTGGTATTTTCAGTGAGGAGACAGCGAGACGGATTTACCCCGGTGAAGACCTTGGTGCGAATGTCGTTGGATTCGTAGGTGCGGACGGCACTGGTGCAGGCGGTATTGAATACGCATACGAAGCCGTACTCGCAGGCACAGCTGGGAGTCTGACATTTGAGCGGGGCCCGGGTGGTCGGGCAATTCCAACCGCGCAACAAAACCAGGTTGATGCAACGGCCGGAGCCAGCGTGCAGTTGACAATCAACCGCGACATCCAGCACGTTGCCCAAGCCGAAATCGCAGCTCAGGTGGCATCCTCGCGAGCAGATAGTGGAACCGTTGTGGTGATGGATCCCAAGACTGGGAAAATCCTCGCATTGGCTGAAGCACCGACGTTTGACGCGAATAAAGCTGGCTCGGCAGCTGCCGATGATCGTGGTAATCGGGCACTGAGTGACGTCTATGAGCCGGGGTCTACGAGTAAGTTGATGACTTTGGCGGCGGTTGTCGATCAAGGAATGGCAACCCCGTATTCGACTTTCACGGTTCCAAGTGGCCTCAAGCGCGGAGGCAAAGTCTTCCGCGACAGCACCCCACATGGCACTTTGCAACTCACTCTGGCTGGAGTGATGGCGAAGTCAAGCAACATGGGGACAATTTTGGCCGCTGAGCGGATAGGTGGAAAAACCCTTTATGCCTACCTAAAGAAATTTGGTATCGGTGAAGTTACCGGACTTAATTTCCCCGGTGAAAGCACCGGCCGAGTGCCTAATTACAAGGATTGGAGCGCTACCTCATTTCCGACCATCGCATTTGGTCAAGGGCTGAGTGTTAATGCGGTACAGGCGGCCAGCGTTTATGCAACTATTGCCAATGACGGGGTTCGGGTGCAGCCCAGTTTGGTAGCTGGGGTGATCAACGAGGATGGGTCGGTAGATCAGCCGCCGAAACCTATTTCCACTCAAGTTGTCGGCCCCGAAACCGCGCAGCAGGTTAGCGCAATGCTTGAGAGCGTTGTCGGTGAAGGTGGAACTGGCATGAATGCGAAAATCCCCGGGTATCGAATTGGGGGCAAGACCGGTACCGCAATGTATGTCGACCCCTCATGTGGCTGCTATCGGGGTGGGGTAGTCGCTTCGTTTATCGGGATTGCTCCGGCCGACGATGCGCAGCTAGTTGTTGCAGTGAGCTTGGTGAATCCACGTAGCGGCCGTTACGGTGGCGAACTCGCTGCTCCAGTTTTTAAGAAAGTGATGACATACGCGCTGCAGGCCCAGCAAATACCTCCGACCGGTACTCGCCCAGCGAACTTGGCTTTGACATTTGGCGGCGGGTAGGCCCAATGACTTCAGTGCCACGGCCCGCGCCGCGCACTACGACCCTCGCCGAGCTTTGTCCAGCGGCGGGTGGCTTCACGATCATAGGCGACAGCTCGGTACTTATTTCGGGCCTGGAATTAGATTCGCGCGAGGTGAAAAGCGGTGATCTATTCGCGGCTTTGCCTGGCCACATCACCCACGGCTCAACTTTCGTAGACTCGGCAATGGCGGCTGGGGCTGGCGGCGTCTTAACCGATGACGAGGGCGCGAAAAATTTGGTGGCGAATGGGCCGGCCAACTTTCCGATTGTTATCGTGCAGAGCCCGAGGCAGGCGATTGGTGCCTTGGCGGCGCAGGTCTATCAAGGTACGCCTGACGACTTGCTAAATGCTCCACTTCGACTATTTGGAGTTACCGGAACCAATGGCAAAACCACAGTTACCTACTTAGTCGAAGCAGGGCTACGTGCCGCTGGTCGCATCACCGGATTAATAGGCACGGTCGAGGTGCGAATCGGCGACGAGTCTTTGAGTGCCGTTCGCACTACTCCCGAAGCTCCGCATTTACATGCCTTGCTTGGTGTGATGCGTGAGCGTGGGGTCCAAGACGTTGCCATTGAAGTATCAAGCCACGCGCTGATGGAAGGGCGCGTCAATGGGCTTAGATTCTCGATTGCAGCCTTCACGAATTTGTCGCAGGATCACCTCGACTACCACGGCACCATGGAGTCATACTTCAGGGCGAAGGCAAATCTCTTTACCCCATCACGCGCAGACATCGGGGTAATAGGTGTTGATACCCCGTGGGGTGCGCGGCTGGTGGCCGAAGCGAATATTCCGGTGGTTACCTGGTCGAGCCAAGGGGCGGTGGCCGACTGGAACTTGACTACTGTCGGTGGGCGAACTTTGGTGAATGGCCCAGGGGGTGAAGTACAAGAACTACAAAGTCGACTACCTGGTGCATTCAACCGGGCCAACAATTTATGTGCTTACGTGATGCTTCGAAGTGCCGGCATCACCCCGGATCAGGCAGCGGCCGGGCTTGCGTCAGTCTCGGTGCCCGGAAGAATGCAGGTGGTAGGTAAGTTTGCTGGTATTACCGGGGTTGTCGACTACGCGCATACCTCGGACGCGATAGCCGGTGCGATCGCCAGTGTGCGGGAGAATTGCCGGGGTGCGGTGATCGTAGTGCTCGGAGCAGGTGGGGATCGGGATCGACAAAAGCGCCGTGAGATGGGTGAATCAGCCGCTCTGCTCGCAGACCACGTTATCGTGACTGATGACAATCCAAGATCAGAAAACCCAGCGCTCATCCGAGCCGCGGTAATGGAAGGAGCAAGATCGGTGACCGCGTCCAGTCGAGGCCATCTCGCCGCTGTCACGGAGATTGCTGGTCGCCGGGCCGCCATATTTCATGCGGTATCGCTATCTCGGTCTGGCGATTACGTGCTGGTACTTGGTAAAGGGCATGAACAAGGGCAGGAAGTCGCTGGACTCATCATTCCATTTGATGATCGCGATGAATTGGTCGCGGCGCTCCAAGAGCAAGCCGGAGTTGTTTCATGATCGCCTTGAGTGTCGCCAAAATCGCTGAAATCCTTGATGGCACGGCGCATCAGGTTGATGTATCGATAATCGTAAACGATTTAGTTACTGACTCGCGGCAGGCGGTAGCGGGTGCGATGTTTGTGGCTATCCGCGGCGAAAACGTTGATGGCCATGATTTTGCTGCAAGTGCGATTAATAATGGGGCTTTAGTTGTGCTCGCTGGGCGCGAACTCGATGTGCCCTGCATTGTGGTGTCCGATCCGGTGCTGGCACTGGGCGCCCTTGCGCGCTGGGTGCGCGAAAATAAGCTGAGTTGCAAGGTTATTGCGATAACGGGATCAAGTGGTAAAACAAGTACGAAAGATCTGCTCGCTCAAGTTCTAACAGCTGCTGGAAGCACAGTGGCGGCAGTCGGATCCTTCAACACCGAGGTCGGTGTTCCGCTAACCATCTTGCGAGCGGAAGAGGCAACGCAGTTTTTAGTACTCGAGATGGGCATGAGGGGTGCGGGGCACCTCACCTATCTCACTGAGATCGCCGCGCCTGATATTGCGGCCATCATTAACATCGGATCCGCGCATGTCGGCGTGGTCGGAACCCAGGAGATGGTGGCGCGAGCTAAAGGCGAAATTATCGCCACCTTGCCGAGCAATGGGATCGCAATTTTGAACCGCGACGATGCGATGGTCATGGAGCAGGCGGCTCGAACCGTGGCTCGGGTTGTTACCTGCGGTGAGTCGGTTGGTAGTGACATCCGGGCAACTGATGTTCGACTTGATGATCAAGCACGACCGAGTTTTACCCTGGTGATCGAGGATTTGAGTGTGCCGGTTGTTTTGCGCTACCACGGTAGGCATTTTGTTTCCAATGCGCTGATCGCGGCCGGTATCGCATACTCGCTAGGTGTCAATATCGAGACCATCGCCATGGCATTGCGCGCAGCAACCCCCGCAAGTAAATGGCGAATGGAAGTTCATCAACTACCTCGAGGTATCACCCTGATCAATGACGCGTATAACGCTAATCCGGAGTCGGTACGTGCAGCAATCGATACGCTTGCGGCAATGGCCGCAGGACGACGCACCTGGATTGTTCTTGGTGAAATGCGCGAACTCGGTGCGAGGTCTGATGCCGAGCACACGACGATTGGCGCCTATGCAGCCAAGAATGGGATTGATCAGCTCATGTGCATCGGGGAGGGCGCGCGCCCAGCGCTTTTGGGGGTAAGCGAAGGGGCTGCGACCAACACCACGTGGTTCGCAGATTCAAGTGGCGCGATTAGTGCACTTGAAAGTGGCCTTGCACCCGGTGACGTGGTCTTAATTAAGGCCTCACGCAGTATTGGCTTGGATGTGGTGGCATCGGCACTAATGCAACTAGGTGCCGCATGAGACTTGTAGTCATAGCAGGGGCGATAGCCACGATTATTTCACTCATCGGCACTCCGATCTTGATTAAGTTATTGAGCCGCCGCGGCTACGCGCAAGCCATCCGGGTGACGACCGAGACCGGTAAGTATCCTGACCACGAGGGCAAGCGAGGTACTCCGTCCATGGGCGGGGTCGCAATCTTGGCGGGTGTTCTTGCCGGCTACTTCATAACCCATTTGGTTACCTGGCGACCGTTGACCGCATCCGGATTACTTATTTTGTTCTTGATGGTTGGCCTGGGGTTGGTTGGTCTGGCCGATGACTACCTGAAGATTTTCAAACAACG
>CAMDKJ010000064.1 GCA_945900705.1 Bifidobacterium breve
AGACGGGGGGGAGCATGCGGCGCCAATGGCGCAGCCGAGCGTCTTCGAGACCGCGCTCAATCGCATCATCACCGGTGAGATCAACTCCAAGTGCTACCAGTACCGCCTCAACGGTAGTAGCGCTCACCCCAACATGTGAACCGGCTTGATCCCAATACTCAATCGCTACCCCATGTGCTGCCGCCAAGTTAGCGAGGCCTTCGCCGACCGCTACAAAATCGCCGGTGCTCACCACATATCCGGGTGACGGTGCGCCCACGGTTGTGCCCGCTCGAGTTGGCCGGCAAGGCTCAAGATTGTTACTTCATCAAATGGGCGACCCACCAACTGCACACCTATCGGCAAATTCGCGTCGGTCCAATACAGCGGAACACTCAAGGCCGGTTGCCCCGTCATGTTGTAGGGCGCGGTGAATGGCGTGAACTGCTTTTGGGCCTCGAAGTCAGCGGCCGGGTCTAGGTCGTTGCGCAATTGGCCAATCAGGCGTGGAGTCTGGGCCAATGCTGGGGTTAAAATCACGTCGTACCCAGCGTGCATATTGATGGCACCGCGCGCCACATTTCGTAACATCCATGCGGCACTTGCTAACTCGATACCTGAGACTCCCCGACCTCGATCGCGCAGCCAGCGCGAAAGTGGCATCAACTCAGACTCGAGTTCTGGCGCAACCGGTGTCAGCAACGCGAGCACACTCCACAAAGTTTCAAAAGATTCGGCCACATTCGCCGGGAAGGGCGCCGGCACATCTTCAACTACATGGCCAAGGGCAGTGAGTAAGTCCGTGGCTTGTTCGTAGGCCGCCATGCACTCGGAGTCAATTGCCACGTCGGAAATTACCGGAGTGCAATAACGGCCTATGCGCAACTTGCCTGGGTCCCTTTGCGCAGCCTTCAAAAAAGTCATGCCCGCTTCAAGTGGTGGTGCCACGTGAGGGTCGTCGGCGAAGTGGCCGGACATTACATCCAAAAGTGCCGCCGCATCAGCCACGGTGCGTGCCAGTGGGCCATTGACACCAAGGTCTCCGACACCATCACGTATCGGGCCATTTGAGATTCGCCCCCGCGAAGTTTTGATCCCAACCAAACCGCAGACACTCGCGGGGATCCGCAGTGAGCCGCCGCCATCAGAGCCTTGGGCCACCGGCGCGAGGCCTGCCGCGACCGCCGCCGCCGCGCCACCGCTCGAACCGCCCGCCGACCGGGTTAGATCCCAAGGGGTGCGAGCTGGGCCCGTGACCAAGTTTTCGGTGTAGCAGGTTAAACCGAACTCCGGAGTGTTAGTTTTGCCCGTCATCACCGTGTGTCCTTGTTTCAGGCGCGTGACCACATAGTCGTCAATGGTCGGTGTGAGTCCAAATGCCTTTGACCCGAATGTGCAGGGCACACCCGCCACAAAATTCAGGTCCTTAACCGGAACCACCACCCCGTGCAAAACTGAAAGCTCACGTCGATCGGTAGTTCGGGCTACTAACTCATCGGCCGCTCTCGCCTGCTCCAAAGCAAGATCAGGAGTGAGGGTAATGAAGGCACCCAAATCGGCATTTAATGTGGCCGAACGCGCCAAATAATGCTCGGTTAGTTCGACCGATGAAACCTCCCGGGTGGCAATTGCCCGCGCCTGCTCTAAAGCGGTGAGGTCGTGCAGTGCGCTCATGAGGCAAAGCCTAGGGTGGAGACCGTGACCACTTACCCGCCAACCCCACGACTAGACCTAGTTGAGCAAATGCACGGGGTGGCAGTACCTGACCCGTATCGCTGGCTCGAAGATCCGACCGATGAGCGCACCGCGACCTGGGCTGCAGGTCAGGGCGAATTAATGGACAAAGAACGTGCAAGTTGGCAAACCCGCGACCGGTTCGTTGAGCGGGTTGAGCAACTTCTTGGGGCCGGCAGCATCTCACCGACTTATTGGCGCGGTGATCGCGCCTTCCTCATGCGCCGTGATTCGAGTCAGCAGTTCGCGGTGCTCTATGTGAGCGAAGGTGACGGGGTCGAACGGGTACTAATAGACCCGATGGCACTTGATCCCGAGGGTCTAACCACCCTCGATTCATGGCAACCTTCGAAGGAGGGCGATCGCCTCGCGTACCAACTCTCCGAAGGCGGTACCGAGGAGTCAGTTGTTTATGTCATGGACATTGCCACCGGTAACCAAATCGATGGACCAATTGACCGGTGCCGCTTCTCCCCTATTGCTTGGCTAGTAGGTGGCGAGTCCTTCTATTACGTTCGCCGCATCGCACCAGAATTGCTGCCAGAATCCGAGCGCAACTTCCACCGTCGGGTGTATCTGCACCAGGTCGGCACGCCAACAGAAGAAGATGTGATGATCTTTGGCGCGGGCATGACCATGACCAATTACTACGGGGTCGAGGTGAGCCGCGATGGCCGGTGGCTTCAAGTATCGGCAGCCGAAGGCACCGAGCCGCGCAATGACCTGTGGCTCGCAGACCTAAGTGCCTGCGACCCCTCAGCACCTGCATTCACCTTGATCCAAGGTGACGTCGACGCCCAAACTTCGTTGACATTTGGCCGCGATGGCCGCGTCTACGTGAACACTGACCGCGAGGCCCCGCGTGGGCGAATGGCCGTAACCACCCCAGATGCCCTCGAATTTGCGAATTGGGTCGATCTCGTACCCGAGGACGACGATGCGGTACTCGACGGATCAGCGATCCTCGACGGCCCAGACCTAGCCGAAGACCTAATGCTCGTGGTTAAGACCCGACACGGTGTCGCCGAGATGTCACTAAATCGCGCCACCGATGGCGCGTTTATCGAACAGGTAGAGCTCCCTGGCGTTGGCACTATCGGTGGCCCAATCGAACATATTGACGGTGGCCCGGTTGCTTGGTACGTCTACACAGATCACACCACAGTGCCGGTTATTTATTCTTACGATGCGCGCACCAGAACTTCTGCAATCCATGCTGTCCCGCCGGGCAAGGTTGATGTCCCGAGGGTGTTCTCCAAGCACGTGATTTATCGCTCCAAAGACGGCACCGACGTACGGATGTTCATTTTGTCAGGGGCCGATAACCCCGATAAAGCAAAACCTGCGGTGCTTTATGGCTACGGCGGCTTTGGTATCCCATTGGCCCCTGGTTACTCCGCTGCGATTTTGGCGTGGGTTGAGGCAGGCGGTATCTGGGCCATCGCTAACCTGCGCGGCGGTGGCGAAGAGGGCGAGGATTGGCATCGCGCCGGCATGCTCGGATTGAAACAGAATGTTTTCGACGACTTCCATGCTGCCGCCGAGTACCTGATCGCCGAAGGCTGGACCACACCTACTCAACTGGGTATCTACGGTGGCTCAAATGGTGGGCTGCTTGTGGGCGCGGCCATGACCCAGCGGCCCGAACTTTTCAACGCGGTAGTTTGCGTCGCACCACTTCTCGACATGATCAGGTACACCACCTCTGAGCTCGGGCCAACCTGGACAGTTGAGTACGGCGACCCCGAAGATGCCGAGCAATTCGGCTGGCTCATCAACTACTCGCCGTATCACCGAGTCACTGAAGGCACCGACTACCCGGCCACCATGTTCGCGGTGTTCGACAATGACACCCGCACCGATCCAATGCACGGGCGCAAGATGTGCGCGGCGACCCAACACGCAACCAGCGGTGATCGACCGATCCTGCTTCGAACCGAAGGTGATGTCGGGCACGGCGCGAGGTCCATGTCGAAGTCGGTTGAAGAGTCGGCTGACACTTTGGCATTTCTCGCTAAGTGGACTGGGCTCAACTGATGCCCTCGGCACTGGTGATCTTGGCCAAGGAGCAATCTTGGTGGGAGCCGGCCCGGGATTGGATCATCGGCGTGCCGTTGCAGTTCGTCAGTATTTTTGTGGTTGCGCTAATCGCGCAAATCGTGCTGCTTTGGGCAATTCGTCGAGTTGTTCGCCGCACGACCGAACGAGCGCGACGCGATCGCCTTGAAGACAGTCGCCGCACGATGCGGACCGCGGAGTTAAGTGATGTCCTACTCAACCAGCGCACTGCGCAGCGAGCGGCGGCGATCGGATCACTGCTTACCAGCGTGGTCAGCATCACGGTTTGGGTCATCGCACTACTAACCGCACTCCCCCTACTTGGAGTTGACATCGCCCCGCTGCTCGCAAGTGCCGGTGTAATTGGTGTTGCACTCGGGTTCGGAGCCCAGACTTTGGTCAAGGATTACCTGTCTGGGATTTTTTTGATCATCGAAGACCAATTTGGTGTTGGCGATGTGGTTGATCTCGGGCCGGCCATCGGTACCGTTGAAGAGGTAGCACTTCGTTACACCAGACTTCGTGATCTCTCGGGCATCGTCTGGTACGTGCGCAACGGTGAAATCCTGCGTGTCGCCAATAAATCACAGGGCTGGACCCTCGCTGTTGTCGATATCCCGGTCGCTTATAACGCCGACCTTGACAAGGTGCGCGACATCATTGAGAACGTCGCAATCGACATGGACGAAGACCCAACCTATGACGACATGTTGCTGGGTAAGCCCATGTTCGCCGGCGTCGAATCGATGAGCGGTGATGCCGTGTTCTTGCGGATTACCGCGAAAGCCGTCCCCGAACAGCAGGTCCCGTTGGCGCGGGCTATCCGAGAGCGCATGAAACTGGCATTCGATCGCGCCGGCATTGTGATCCCGGTTTTGGCGCGCCCCCCCTCCAACATGCCGGGAACCCCATCAGGCACCAGAATGGAGCCATGAGTAAAAGCTGTCTGGTAACTGGTGCCACCGGATATGTCGGTGGACGGCTTGTACGTGAACTGCTTGGAGCCGGCCATAAGGTCCGCGTGCTTGCGCGGTCACCGGAGAAACTTCGGGACATCCCGTGGGCAAATCAGGTAGAGATTTGTGCTGGCGACGCGACTGACCCGGCAGCGGTCACGGCGGCACTTGACGGCATCGAGGTCGCCTACTACCTCCTACACTCGCTGCAAGAAGGCCACGAGCTTGAGGCGGCCGAGCAGTCGATGGCACAGATTTTCGCCGCTGCCTGCGCCGAGCAAAACGTTCGTCGAATCATCTATCTCGGCGGGCTAGCCCCTGAAATCCCACAGGGCAAGATGACACCGCATATGCGTTCCAGGGTGCTTGTTGGTCAAACCCTACGCGCCTCCGGTGTGCCAACTATCGAGTTTCGCGCTGCCGTCATCATCGGTTCGGGGTCGGCCTCATTCGAAATGCTTCGCTACCTGACCGAGCGCTTGCCGGCGATGATCGCCCCACGTTGGGTGCGAATGAAAACCCAGCCGATTGCCATTCGTGATGTGCTGAGGTATCTCGTTCTCGGCGCAGAGCTGCCACCGGAAGTCAGCCGCATATTTGATATTGGCGGCCCCGGTGTGATGAGTTTTCAGGACATGATGCAGCGCTACGCCGCGGTGGCCGGGTTGCCCGCGCGCATCATCTTGCCTATCAATTTGCTCTCCCCTCGGCTTTCCAGTCATTGGGTCAATATCGTCACCCCCGTACCCAAGGCGATCGCCAAGCCACTCGTGCGGTCCCTGCGGCATCCATCGGTTTGCCGAGACCATGACATCGCGCAATTCATTCCGGATCCTCCGGGAGGATTATTGACTTTCGAGGATGCGGTCGCACGTGCACTCACCCGGATTCAAGATGCCCAAGTGGCTACCCGGTGGTCCGGCGCATCCACCCCCGGCCGGTCAAGTGATCCATTACCCAGTGACCCGGATTGGGCTGGTGGCTCACTCCACACCGATGTGCGTGAACTACGAACCCAAGCCTCACCGGAGGCGCTTTGGGCGGCGCTAGATCGCATCGGTGGTGTGCATGGTTGGTATTCAGCACGCCTGTTGTGGCAGATTCGCGGAAATATTGACCGACTCATAGGTGGCGTTGGACTGCGAAGAGGGCGCCGGAACCCCGACACGTTGATGGTTGGCGATGCCGTCGATTTTTGGCGTGTTGAAGAACGTATTCCACCAAAGTTGCTTAGGCTCCGCGCTGAGATGAAGATGCCCGGGCGCGCCTGGCTGGAGTTCACCGTGCGCGAGGACCCTGCCGGTGGTTTGGTGCTTCGCCAGCGCGCGGTGTACTGGCCCAAGAGCCTGATCGGGCATATCTACTGGTGGTCGATCGCGCCATTCCACGCAATTGTGTTCCCGCCGATGGCACGACACATCATTGAACAGGCTGAAGCTGGCAGTCCCACCACACCACATATTTCCGCGACTCCGAAATCGATTGCTATTGGATGAGCGAGCCAACAGCGGGTGCGATTTCGCCATATGAAGCATTGGGCGGCCAGACATTCTTTACCGAATTAGCGGCCAACTTCTATCGCCGAGTGGCCGTTGACCCGATCCTGCGCCCGATGTACCCGGACGCAGACCTCACCGAAGCTGAGCGCCGACTTTGTTTATTTCTCGAGCAGTACTGGGGCGGCCCAAAAACCTATAGCGATGAGCGCGGCCACCCCCGCCTTCGCCTTCGACACGCGCCTTACCAGATTGACGTCGCCGCCCGCGACCGGTGGATGGAGTTAATGGCGCACGCTGTGCATGAGCAAGAACTGCCCCAAGACCTTGAAGACATGCTTTGGGAGTACCTAGGCGGCGCGGCCATGGCAATGCAAAATATCTAACGAACCACTTGGAGTCCAATACCAGTCCGGCCTCCACTTGTCCGGGTGAATACCTGCCCGCGGGCGGTAGCCAGGCGCTTCCAGGGGCCGCAGGTGGCAGCGCTAACCCGCGATTGATCGTTGGACATCATGCCTAAGCGCTGCGCAGCATGGAGTACTCGCATCGGTAGGGCTGCCCAGGTAGGGCGCTCCCAGATTTCGTCGGCAATTGATTGCTGCACGGATTCTGCCTGCCCTGCTGACCTTGCCGCGAACTCGGCTACCGCCGTGTCAATATGCACCAAGAGGTCACCGGCCAGTGCCTGCATCGGCATTTGCCATCCCTCGGCCGGCGGTAAGTGCTTAACGCTCATCGCCGAAGTTACCGGCACCGCCACCTCGCGCAAAGCCGCTATTCGAATTGGAGTGCCAAATCCGACAGTGGCATCGAATTCAGCTACCAACGACGCAAGTGAGACTATTGCATCAATCGGATCACCTTCGATGGTCGCGGGCACGGCAAAAAGCGCCAATACATTCAACGGAGGCGCCGTGTAAAGACCGATTGCTGAAGCTGTTGATACCACTCGCACCGGCAGGCGGGGATCCCACACCAATTGCCGACGCCCAAAAGCACCAAGTACCCGGGCATCATCGGTCGCCAAGGTCAGTGTCGAACTAGTCACCTATCCGTTACCTTCCTTCGCTTCAACTAGTACGGCTCGATAGTCAGCAGGTATCGGCACCGACCCTTGAGTAGCAGGATCAAAGCACACCATGACACTTGTCGCATCCGCAGCAAGGGTACCGTCGTCATCGAGGATCCGATAACCAAGTGCGTAGGAGGTGCGGCCCACCGAGGTAACCCAAACTTCGACGATCAAGGGCTCTGGGCGCAGCACCAGCGTCTTTCGATAATTGATCTCCTGGCGCACCAGGACCTGCGGGAAATAGGGATCCGCAAAATCACTGCGCAACTCGGCCATCAATCGGATACGAGCCTCTTGGAGGTAGTCGTTATACACCACATTATTGATGTGCTGCAGAAAATCGAGGTCACTAAATCTTCGCTCGACCGGCACGCGAAAGATTCTCACCTTTAACCCCTGGTGAGCTTGCGATACGTGGCTCGATGCGGCCGCGCGGCATCGGCGCCCAGCCGCTCGACCTTGTTCTTCTCATATGATTCAAAGTTGCCCTCAAACCAGAACCATTGCGAATCACCTTCATAGGCAAGAATGTGGGTTGCTATGCGATCCAAGAACCAGCGATCATGCGAGGTGATCACCGCGCACCCAGGGAACTCAAGCAGTGCATTTTCAAGGGACCCCAAAGTTTCAACGTCGAGGTCATTGGTGGGCTCGTCAAGGAGCAGTAGGTTGCCGCCCATCTTCAAGGTGAGGGCCAAGTTCAACCGGTTGCGCTCACCACCGGATAACACCCCGGATGGCTTCTGCTGGTCTGGCCCCTTGAATCCGAATACTGAAACATAGGCGCGCGAGGGCATCTCGACATTACCAACCTTGATCCAGTCGAGGCCATCAGATACCACCTCCCAAACATTCTTCGTTGGGTCAAGACCTGATCGCGACTGATCAACATAGGAAAGCTTTACGGTGTCGCCGATGCGGATATCGCCAGAAGTGGGTAGGTCGTCCTTATCCACGACTTGACCCTCGGTGGCCGCAACAATCATCTTGAAAAGGGTCGTCTTACCAACACCATTGGGGCCGATGACACCCACAATCCCGTTACGCGGCAGCGTAAACGAGAGATCATCGAGTAGGAGCCGGTCACCGAATCCCTTAGTCAGCCCCTTAGCTTCAACGACCAAGCTTCCAAGGCGCGGGCCTGGTGGGATCTGGATTTCTTCCATGTCGAACTTACGGGTTTTGTCGGCCGCTGCCGCCATCTCTTCGTATCGGTCAAGGCGGGCGCGACTCTTGGTCTGCCGAGCCTTCGCGTTCGAGCGCACCCATTCGAGTTCGTCGGTCAAGCGCTTTTGTAACTTGACATCCTTTTGGCCTTCAATTTTTAGCCGGGTTAATTTGGTATCAAGGTATGTCGAATAGTTGCCCTCATAGGGATACGCGTGTCCGCGATCGAGTTCGAGAATCCACTGGGCCACATTGTCAAGGAAGTAACGATCATGGGTAATCGCGATCACCGTGCCCGGGTACTTCTCAAGGTGTTGCTCAAGCCACTGCACGCTTTCCGCGTCAA
>CAMDKJ010000065.1 GCA_945900705.1 Bifidobacterium breve
TACGAATGCGACGGCTGCTGCGAGTACGCCACTAAACACGAACGCAGCTCCAATAACATAATTGGAACGAACCCCCAAGAGCCTCGCAGTTTGAAAATCACTTGATGCTGCGCGGATCTGGAGACCCAAAGTCGTGTTTTCTATCAAGAAGCGCATGCCTGCGAGAAGGACCAAGGCCAGAATTATGGTTAGGACACTGCCACGGGTAATCGTGGTATCGCCAAATTCAATTACCCCGGACATCCACGGAGCTATTTGCCCCGATATTGGAAGTGCTCCGAAAATGATTTCATAAAGCCGCTGCAGGAAAATACTTACTCCGAATGATGCGATGAGTAGCACCGACGGCCCGGCTAGTCGAAGGCGCTTGAAAACACTCAACTCCATGAGCAGTGCAAGTATTGCTGTTCCTGTGACAGCGATCATGATGCTGATTGGCAATCCGAGATCGATTGTGATTATGAATAAGTAGGCCCCGATTGCGATTAATTCGCCATGGGCGAAGTTCACTAGGCGCATTACGCCAAAGACCAGCCCGATGCCAAGTGCGGCTAACCCATAAAGACCGCCATAGCTAAGTGCGTCAAGGATTGTCTGAATCATTCTCGGTCCTCGCCTGTCCCAAAGTACGCGGCTGCGAGTTTTGTCTCGTCCTTAGCATCTTCGCGGGAGAGGGTCGCGCGGACGTGCCCCTCTCGCATTACCAACGTGCGCGAAGCAATGCTCATGATCAGATGTGCCCTTTGTTCAACAACAATTATTGCAGTTCCAAGTTCTTGAATTCTATTAAGAACACCAAAGACATCCTTTATCACCATGGGCGAAAGTCCGAGACTGGGCTCATCAAGCATAAGTAGACTTGGCTCAGAAACCAGTGCGCGCGCGATCGCAAGTTGTTGTTGTTGCCCGCCGCTAAGTAACCCAGCTTGATGGTTTCGATGGCTATTGATAACTGGAAATAAGTCGGTCACTTCGGCCAGAGCCTTCGCGGACCCTGACTTATCCCGTCGACCGGTGAGGCCCAGTAGCAAATTCTCATTAACGGTCAGGTCAGTGAAGATGGCTCGACCCTCTGGGACGAGTGCTAGACCCAAGCGAACAATATCCTCGGGCTTCCTCCCGCGAATCGAAGCGCCTCGGAACTCGATGTCCCCATGTGAGGGTTTAACCGATCCAGCCAATGCCGCCAAGAAGGTTGACTTACCAGCGCCGTTTGGGCCGACAATGCCGACGAGTTCACCGGGCTCTACCTCAATATGCCCATTAAACAAAACTTGTACTTTTCCGTAACCGGCTTGGAGATCACGAACGCTCAGAAGGCTCATGCCAGGCCACCATGCAAGCCCATGGGTGCGTCGCCTAGATAGGCGGATAAAACACCCTCATCCTTCAAAGCCTCCCCCGGAGGTCCTTCAAAAAGTAGCTCACCGGAGGCCAATACAAAGACCCTCGAACATGCATCCGCGACAAGTCCCACATTGTGTTCGATTAGCAGCATGCCACAACCCGACTCCCGTTGAATATTCTCAAGGGCTGCAAGCAATGCGGGGGTCTCGTGGTTATTTAGGCCAGCAGCTGGTTCATCCATGATCAGGTAATCGGGATTGGCCGTGAGGGCACGGGCCAGCCCAACCAGTCGTGACAGCCCATGGGATAAGCCGGCGGCTGGCCGTGTCATTACTGCGGTGAGCCCTAGCATTTCGAGTGCATTAAGGGCTCGCCTATTAGCCAAATTGCTCGATGCACCAGACCCGATGGCTCCGAGAACCACGTTCTCAGTCACTGACAATTCGGGGAAGAGTCGCCCGGATTGGAAGGTTCTGGCTAAGCCGGCCTTTGTTCTAGCTTCGGGGGCGAGTCCATCAATACACCTGCCATCGATTAGCACGGTCCCGGAGTTTTGGGTTTCGTATCCCGCCATAATATTGAGGAGTGTGGTTTTGCCGGCACCGTTGGGGCCAAGAAGTCCAACAATCTCACCTCTTTGTACCGTGACAGTGACATCCTCAAGGACTCGGATGGCGCCAAAGGATTTCACAATCGACACAGCTTCAAGCATCTGCGTCACGGATGTCTCCTGGAAGAGCGACTGCAAGTCGAAATGGCCACGGGATAGACCTTACTCACTTACTTACTCAGTTACTTACTCACTTACTTACTCAGTTAAGCGTCAGGCTGTGGAGATAGAAGTGATATCTCCACAGCCTGACGATGCCAACTAGTTGAGGATCGGCTGTTCTGCAGCCCGGTACTCAAGGAATGCGTGCTTGCCCTTTTGCACCTCCATGACCGCCATTGGTCGAGTCACATTTACGTGCAACTCGGGCGAGAAGCTAGTTGGTCCGGCTGTCAGATCAACTTGGCTAAATGCCTCCAAGGCAGCAGCAAGGGCGGCACCATCGGTGGAACCCGCTTGCTCGGCAGCCAGCTTGAATGCCTCGATACTTGATGCACCCGTAACCAAGCCGCTAGTTGCCGCATCGTTGCCTGTGAGTTCCTTATAGGCAGCAAGCAGTTCAGCAACCTTGGGGTTGGGGTCATCACCGAATACGGACGCGTATGTCACGAAGTAGAAGTCCGAAAGATCCGGGACCGCTCCGAGCCAGAACGCACCATCCATGCCGAAGCCAGAAATAGTCGGTGCGTCAACGCCACCGGCGCGCAGTGCAGCAGCAGCTTCAGCTCCACCGCCTGGGTAGGAGCACAAGGCGACAACATCTGGCTTTGACTCCTTGATTTCCTTAACCTGTGCGGTAACCGGGGATGCAAGGGAGCCTTCTGGCGTTTGGCTGAACTCAGGTGCGGCGACGATTTTGCCACCCAGTTGGGTCCAGCGCTTTTCGAACACCTTGCACTGATTCTGGGTGTATTTAATTGACATGTCCTTGAACAGTGCTGCATTGGGTCCGAAATTCTCGAATGCGTACTCGGCCATGATTGCGGCCTCACCTGGGACCGCGGAGCCAAGTGAGAAGCCGAGCGTCAAACCGGCATCAGGTCCCATGATCGTGTCGCCGACGCATGGAGCGATGACGAGCACCCCGGCGTCCTGCGCAACCTGTGAAGCCTTGGCGTTGATGTCATAGTCACAAGTAACTAGGAGCATCTTGGCGCCCTGGGAAATCAACTCGGTAGCAATTTGCGCGCCCTTGTCGGGATTGGTTTCGCCATCAACCGCAACTAGTTCCAGCTGGCAGCCGAGCACGCCACCTTCGGCGTTAGCCTTGGCAATTGCGATTCGAGCGGTATCCAAGGCTGGTACGTCAAATGGTGACATGAAGCCGGTTTGTGCCATTGCCGAACCGATGATGATTGGTTCAGTGCACTCAGCTGCTGCCGAAGGGGCTGCTGCCGAAGGGGCTGCTGCGGAAGGGGCTGCTGCGGAAGGGGCTGCCGCCGAAGGGGCTGCCGCCGAAGGGGCTGCTGCTGGTTCTTCCGTGGTAGTCGTGGTGGAGGCGCAGCTAGCAAGCACGAGGCTCAGGCTTGCAGCTACCGTCACGATCCCAAAGGCCTTAGTTCTTTTCATATGTTCTCCTCAAATCCATGGGCAAATTAACCCTCTGGGTTGTCACTAGCGGGTTCTATTTATACCGCTATTCTGCCGTACGTAAATAAACCGCGATAAGATGTGGTCATATTGTGACCTAATTCCAAGCATTGTGGGTCGATATTCACATTTTCCCCAAAAATTACCCCGCTGCCTGGTTCGGCCCAGCGTAGATAAGCAGGTTGAGCGCCTGAATTGGGGTTGTTATTCATCAGTTAGCGCCAAATTGGATGATTCAGAGCGTGATATGGGTAGTCCGGTGTGTGCTCGAAGGCCATTGTGGTGGCAGGATCAGGGTTTTAATGAGATTAGGAGACCCCTACGGTGAAGCCCCTTCTGGATAATAAGGATTTAAAGTTAGGCCTCTTCTCAGCCAACTGCTCGGGTGGCATGGCCGTATCGAAGGCTCCGGATCGTTGGAGTGCTAGCTGGGATGACAATCTGCGTCTAGCCAAAATAGCCGATGAAGTCGGAATTGATTTCATGTTGCCAATCGCCCGCTGGATCGGATACGGCGGCGAAACCAATTTCCATGGTTCGGTGCTAGACCCTACGGTCTGGGCCGCCAGCATCCTTGCTAACACTAAGCGAATCTCAGTTTTCGCTACCGTCCACACGGCCTATTCCCACCCGATTGTGGTGGCTAAGCAAATGGCGACAGTGGATCAAGTTGGTAAGGGTCGTGCGGGCCTGAATGTCGTAGCGGGATGGAATAAACCCGAATACGACACTTTTGGAATCGAACTGCCGCAGGACCACGATGATCGTTACGCCTACGCGCAGGAGTGGTTCGACATCGTCAAAAAGATGTGGACAACCGAAGGCCAATTTGCTTGGGATGGCGAGTTCTTTCATCTAGAGCACGTAGAAAGCCTACCTAAGCCCTTTGACGGAATGATTCCGATTCTCAATGCCGGCTCGTCGAGGCAGGGTCGGGAGTTTGCCGCTCGGAATGCCAATTTTGTTTTCACCATCGTTGGCGGTCCCGATGATGGAGCTGAAGTAGTGAAAACCGTGACGACTCAGGCTAAGGACGAGTATCACCGCGATGCTGGAGTATTCACTCTTGGGTATTGCGTGGTACGCCCAACGGAAAAAGAGGCAAAGGACTTCCTTCACTACTACGCGGAAGAAAATGCCGACTGGGGTGCGGTGGACAATCTTATGACCCTGCAAGGAATGCATGCCCAGTCGTTCACCCCAGAAATGTTGTCAATGTTCCGGGAGCGATTTGCTGGGGGTCACGGGTCGTGTCCAATTATTGGCTCGCCGGACCAGGTAGCCGATGAAATCGAGAGGTTTGCCAAGGCCGGATTCGGTGGGATGACTCTTTCATTCTTCGATTACGCCGCGGAACTACCATATTTTGCTCAAGAGGTGCTACCGCGCCTAGAAGCCAAGGGCGTGCGACTTCCCAGATAAGGCGATCTTGGGGAAATACCCCAGTTGCAAGACCTCCTTATTGATAGCGCCAAGAGTGCGGGGATAACTCTTAACTCGCTATCAGGGGGTCGTGCGTGGTGCTACGTAGCAAAGAAAGAGAAACCTCGCACACGTCTGACGTGACTCGGTCAAATCAGATATTCACTACAGAGGATCCACCAGAGATTCAGACTATTGAAACCAGCAGAGCCCGAATGATCATTACGTGTTCGTAAACTGCAGGTAACTGTGCTGGTCACACCCAAGACATTATGAATCCCTTTATCAAGGATCTAGTGAACCGTTATCTCTAGCCGCGCATCCGTGAGCCGGTTGGGTCATAAGCCGGTTCAGTAAGGATCCGTGCTGGCTGGCGATCACCAATGACCGAAACCTCCACAGCAGCGCCACTTTTGACAACTTCGGAATCTACGAGTGCAAGTGCAAGGCTGCTGCCAACGTGATGCCCGTAAGAGCCTGATGTCACCAGCCCGACGACGCGATCACCCAGCCAGACCGGCTCATCACCGACCGCATCCGACTCGGTATCCCCAAGATCCAGTGTCACCAATTGTCGGGCAGCGCCACGGGCACGTTCAGCGAGTGCAGCCTCGCGCCCGATGAATTCACCCTTGTCCCAGTCGATGAACCGATCAAGTCCGGTTTCACCGGGGGTGTAGGCCTGGGTGAATTCAGCCGACCAAATCCCGAAACCTTTTTCAATTCGCAAGCTGTCGATGGCGCGGTCACCGATGGGTGTGACACCAAGTGCCGCAAGGCGGCGCCACAGTTCAGCCTGCTTGTCGGCAGGAACTGTCAATTCATAGCCGAGTTCGCCGGCAAGTGACATACGGGCAATGAGCATGTCATCGACAAGGCGAGCGTCCATGAATCGGAAGGTCGACATGTCTTGGCCGGTCAAAGCTGCGACGACTTCCCGTGACCGGGGCCCAGATACCGCGAAGCCGAGCCAAGCATCGGAGAAGTTCTCTATCGAAACCCCATCGATTAGGTGTTCGCTGAACCAGCGCTGGTGCCATTCTTGGAGGTAGTACGAGCCGATGACCCAAAAGCGATCCTCGGCGAGGCGGGTAACCGATAAGTCGCCCATGAGGGTGCCTTTCGGATGCAGCATCGGGGTCAGGCCCATGCGGCCAACAGCGGGGATGCGGCCAGCCAGCAGATTATCGAGCCACGTTGCGGCATTTGGCCCACTCACCTGGTAACGCGAGTACACGCCGGTCTCGTAGGCGCCGACATCGCTGCGCACCGCGGCCACCTCGCGGGCAATGTGCGGGAAGGCATTGTCACGTTGCAATGACGGCACATGCTCGAAGTCCAGCGGTGCAAAAAACTGTGGCACCTCAAGGCCCCAAGTGGCACCGAATTGCGCACCCGCAGCTTTGAGGTCTGCGTATGCCGGCGTCGTATGAAGTGGTCGCCCGGCCGGTAATTGCTCATGCGGGTAGGTGGTCAAGAAACGCCTTGCATAGAACTGGTACGTGGTGGCGAGTAAGTAGTCATCATTTGCGGCCCAGTCACCAAATCTGGCGACATCCATTGCGTAGACGTCATCGCCTGGGTCTCCATCGATGATCCAGTTGGCGATAGCAAGGCCCACCGCGGCACCTTGTGAGTACCCGGCCATGACACCGGCGGCGGCCCAATACCCGGGAAGGCCGCGCACGGGACCAACGAGCGGGTTACCGTCGGGGGTAATGGCGAAGGCACCATGCACCCAGCGTTTGATGCCGGCCGTTTCAAGCGCTGGGAAACGCGCGAAACCAATCTCCAACTCGGCGGAAATACGTTCAATATCTGGCGGCAGCAATTTTGCGCCGAAATCCCACGGGGCGCCTTCGGGGTGCCAGTGCGCGGGGTTGGATTCGTAGACGCCGAGAACAGCGCCATTTTGTTCGCGCTGTAGGTAGGTCCAGCCTTCAAGATCGGTTACCGCTGGCATCGGCCAATCAATAGCCATGATCTCGGGTACGTCTTCGGTAACCAGGTAGTGGTGCAGGATTGGCGTAACCGGATGGTTAATGCCAACCATGTTCCCGACCTTGCGCCCCCACATACCGGCGGCGTTTACTACGTGCTCGGCCAAGATAGGCCCCTGTTCAGTGTCTAGCTCCCACCCAGCTCGAGTGCGCTTCATTCCGAGCACTCGGTTG
This sequence comes from Bifidobacterium breve, assembly GCA_945900705.1. GTDB lineage: Bacteria > Actinomycetota > Actinomycetes > S36-B12 > S36-B12. Next base: position 7,144 of record CAMDKJ010000065.1, read on the forward strand.
TGCGTGATGATCGTGGCACCGCGCTTTCGGGCTGCACCGGCATAGGCATAAACCGCCCCATTTGGATCTAGGTTGCCTTCGTCAGGATCAAATAGTCCACCGGTCAAACCCTCGGGGTTGACGATCGGGACAAGATCAACAATTTCTTCGACGTCCATTAGGCGAGCGCCCTCGTGGCCCATCATTTCGTGCCAAGCGACCTCCGCTTTGAGCCAGCGCAAGCGCTCGGGGGTGCTTGCCAGCTCAATGCCTCCGGATAATTTGAGGCCGATGTCGACTCCGCTTTCCTCGGCCACTTTTGGATACATTGAAATTGTGTAACTTTGGAGCGCGGCCATTACCGTGTCGTTGTTGATGGCATGGAACCCGCCTGCAGCGTGCCAACTGGAGCCTGCCGTGAGTTCCGTGCGTTCAATTAGTGCGATATCTGTCCAACCCTTTAGGGCGAGGTGATAGAGCACACTCGTACCAGTAATTCCCCCGCCTATTACTACGACGCGAAATGATTGCACTGGTTTCCTCTCGGGGTTCCGATTTATGGCACACGTTACGAGGGGGGACGCTATCAGTCACTCTCGGGAATACGCAGGCACACTGCGGCGTGGCCCCTCGAGGGGATGAGGATCGGAATCGTGGTTTTGCTGCACTGCTCCATCGCCACCGGGCAACGCGGATGGAATCGGCAACCGCTGGGAATACGAGTTGGGTCAGGAGCCTCACCCGTAAGCACGATAGGTGCGGTTCGTGAGATATCGGGTACTACTGAGAGGAGCGCCTGCGTGTAGGGATGTTGCGGATTAGTAAGTACTTCGGCTGTAGGCCCACTTTCAACAATGCGTCCTAGATACATCACCGCCACCCGGTCAGCGATATTCCAAGCCAGGCCAAGATCATGGGTTACTACGAGCACCGTAAGGCCTAGATCCTCGCGAAGTGAGAGCAACAGATTTAGGATTTCGCCGCGAACTGACGCATCAAGACTCGATACCGGCTCATCGGCGATTAGCACGCGAGGATTAAGTACCAGCGCACCGGCGATTACTACGCGCTGGCGCTGGCCACCGGATAGTTCATGCGGAAAGCGCATAAAGAAGCGCTCCGGAGGCCTGAGGCCGGCACGCGAGAGTGCGTCGGCTACTAGTGCAGTTTCGTCGCCAGGCATTTTCTGCACCCGCAAGCCTTCGGCGACTGCGTCGTAGACGGTGTGCCTCGGGTTCAGCGCGCCTAAGGGATCTTGCAAGATTAGCTGCACCTGTGACCGGTACTTCTTCAGCGCCTTTGTTGAATACGAAAGTGGCTGCCCTTCGAAAGACACCGTTCCCGATGTTGGTGTCTCCAAGCCGAGCAAGGTGCGTGCGAGGGTGGTCTTACCGCACCCTGATTCACCTACGAGTGCCAGGATCTCGCCCGCGGGGATGTCTAGATCAACGCCATCAACCGCACGTACTCGGCCGCCAAAACACACGGATAAACCCTGCGCGGAGATGATCATGAACCCACCTTGAAACACGCAGCCATGCGATGCGGTGCGATTTGCACCAACGCGGGTGCACTATCGCGGCAGGTGTCCACGGCAATGGCGCAGCGCGGGTGAAATGAGCACCCGGTTGGTAGGTCACCGGGGTATGGCGGGTCACCCGGTAGCCCGGTCGGCGAGTAGCGAGC
>CAMDKJ010000066.1 GCA_945900705.1 Bifidobacterium breve
CAAAGTGACCCAGTTAATTGACTTAGGGTCACCTTTGGCATTCTTCACAGCCTGAGCAATTGTTACTTCGCCCTGTGCCGATCGTGCCGGTACCGAAATGGTCTTGCCGGCCAAATCCTTCCAGGACTTGATCCCGGAATTTGGGTTCACGCAAACACCCGTGTCATCGAGCTTGGCAGCTAGCGCTGCATTCTTCTTCGCTTTGGCAACGTCTGTTGGCTTGTAGCCGTCCGCCGGTGCCACTACCTTCAGCGCCATGCCGGCGTTGGCGTAGGCATTGACGATCGGGATTGATGGTGCGTATACGAACTGGACCGCGCCTGCAGCTAAGCCAGCCAATGACGGCGGTGGTGCTGCGAAGAGCACGACTTCAGTTACATTCAAGCCGTTCTTGGCGAAGATCCCTGAGTCTTGAGCCAACGGGATTACTCCAGCGGCGTTAATGGCAATGGCGCCCACCTTTATGTCTGTTGTGGCCGCTGCGGCCGGATTCGCGCCCACGCCTACGAGAGTCGCGGCGAGCACACCGATCGTTCCGGCGACCGCCACACTCTTACGTTTAATACTGCTCACGTGTGTCCTCCTAAGTTCAAACGGCAGCCCGCCTGCCAGAATCCGCAATACTAGGCCAACAAAGGGAATCCCGCAGGTGAACAGAGCAAATCGTGCGGGCCCGAAAGATTTCTATTTGCACCGGTGTTTTGGATTACTGAGGCCGGCGGCCAGTAGCCGCGGCACATAATTGTCTACTAAATCTGTCGGGTAACAAAAGACGGCTAACCTGGCCACTTGATCACGTCCCCTGAAGAGTCGTCCTCGTGCAGCGAGCCGTTACCTAGTCTTGCGGTCAGGCAGCATGAAAGGGAATGGCTGACTCATCCAAAAGGAGCAGGACTTCCTGCAACATGACCGCCCGAGCATCGGATAGTAATTCACCTGAGTCAACATCATTTGCCAAGTTCCACAACTCATTTGGATCTGCCCGAAGGTCATAGAGTTCGGTGATCCCCTTACCCGCTATTTCAGTAAGTCGGAAACCTTCGGTAATCACTGTTCTGATGCGTACTGGGCCGGCAAGGTCCTCAACTCCAAAAGGCTGGTCTTCTTCAACGATTAAGGCCGCACGCCAGCCCGTGGCATCGCCGCTCATTAACCCATCTAGTGATTCGCCTTGGGCTTTGGGTAAGGCCGGTGCACCCGCAAGATCAAGAATTGTCGGCGCAATATCGGCACTGGAAACGAGCTCGCGGTGAACACCTTGCCCGGTCGTGAGGTCGCGGATAATCAATGGCACTCTAAGCACCCCTTGGTAATGCGTAAAGTGTTTCAGAATCAATCCATGGTCTCCGAAAACGTCGCCGTGATCGGATGTGAAAACAATGATGGTTGATTCATCTAGCCCTAGATCAGCGATGGTTTTCATGATGCGACCGACTGAATCGTCAATAAACTCGATCGATCCCAGTTCAGCCGCGAGGGCGTGCCGATACTGGTCTTCGGTCGGTGCCCAAACCATCATCGGATCACTACCGACCACACCGCGCTTAGCTATAAGGCTCCGAATATGACTCGGAGATTTCTCGTGTCCGTCAGTAAACGTCTCAGGGATGGGCATATCCGCTGGGTCATGGCGATGGAAGTACTCAGTTGGTGGCGCGAATGGGTGATGCGGATCAGGGAAGGACACAAAGAGACAAAATGGTTGCTTGGTTTCGGCGAAAGACTCGAGCCTGGAAATCGACTCATCCGTTACGAAAGTTGTCGGATGCAGGGCGGCAGGGACCGCGCTTTCATAAATATGGTTCCAGCTCGGGTACGTCGAGGTCGCATTCTTACGGCCAGCCTGAGTTTGCGGATCCCATCCACGACTTCGCGCCCACCGGGCATAGTTGCCAGAAACTCGATCACCGTGCCCCGATGCCAAAGTGACGTTGTCAAAGCCGTAATAATCATCAGGTAGCTGCACGTCCTGCTCGAAGTGCCAATTGATGTCTTCCCATGATCGGAAATTCTCGCCGAACTTTCCGATTACTGACTCCTCATAGAGCTCTGGAATAGTCTCGCGAATTTCATCAAGCTGATAATCCTCGTATGGGTATCCCATCGGCTGGAAATGCAACTTGCCAACCGCGCTGGTCTGCCAGCCACTAGTCCGCATGGCGCGCGAAAAGGTGGCGGCATCAGGGTCAAGCGGGATTCCGTTTGTGCGCAAGCCATGAACAGACGGCCACCTGCCGGTCATAATTGTCGCTCGATTTGGCATGCAGACCGGATTACATACATAGGCATTCTCGAAAACGTGACCTTGGCTCGCCAAGGCGTCAAGGTGCGGGGTATTGACCGGCACTTTTCCCGCGAAACCCAGATGGTCTGCGCGCAATTGATCCGCCACGATCACTACCACGTTTTTCTTCATGCAAGGTCTCCGAACTCGACGTTACCGCCAATTACGGTAGCCCGCACACCAGATTCCGGGATGGACCACGGCTCAGCGAAGTTGAGTACTTGATCCATCACGACCAGGTCGGCTGCATAACCCGGCGCGAGCTTTCCTCGCCAGGTTTCGGAGTGGCTCTGCCAGGCGCCATTGGTGGTCAAGGCATCAATGGCCTGCAAGCTGGTGAGTTTCTGCGCATCTGAGTACCCAGGGTCAGACCTCAAGGAACGGGTCATAGCTGCGGCCACTATTACTCTCCAGTCCGGATCCGTCACCGGTGCATCAGACGATATTGCAACATTTACTCCAGCGCGACACGCAGCGGCTAGGGGTTGTCGGCCCAAGCTTCTTTCCCTGCCCAAGAGGTTGGCTGCTCCAGCAGCAACCGCCCATCGAATACTTGGATTTGAATTCATAGTTACACCCAGTGCGGCCATCCGCTCCAGTTCATCATGGTGCACTAGGTCACCGTGAATGACATAGTGGCGAAGATCTTTAGGGTTGGTGGTGGCGGCGACGGCATCGAGGTAGGCCGAGACAGTTCGGTCGCCGATTGCATGTGCCCCAATCTGCCAACCACTAGCCGCGGAGTCGGCGACCATCTGGGCTAGTTCGGCAACACGTTCGCGGTCAGTGCTGCCGGCTACCTGCAGGTGCCCACAGGAGCAGTCGTCGTAGGGCTCGGTCACCCATGCGGTCTTGGACCGAGGGATTCCGTCCGCAAATATCTTTAATTGCGAGATCCCCAGTCGGCCAAATGGCTTCATTGCGGCTGGCGGGCCAAATTCAGCCAAGCCCGCCCGCACATCTGATGCCCTCGTACCACCGAGACCGCCAAACAGCAGCATCACATTCGCTCGCACTGATAGTTCCCCGCTGTCGGCTAGATCACGGTAGGCCCAGACCGCGCTTAGGTACCCGCTGCCTTCCATCAAGCTCACCGCACCCGGACCCAATCCCGGGTCAGTAAATGCGGTAATCCCGCGAGTCAAAAGATCGCTCTGCGCCGTGCGAATTGCTGCACGTTCCGCGATCGGTGACAGACGTGGTGCTATTTCATTCACGAGTCGAACAGCACCTTCCAGGATGAGCCCCGTCGGCACGCCATGCTCATCACGGACGAAGGACCCACCCACCGGATCAGCTGTCTGCTCCGTGATCCCAGCGAGCCGCATCACAAGTGAGTTTCCGACCCCCTGGTGCCCGGTCATTTCGGTCAAGAACACCGGGACGTCCGGCTTTACTTCGTCAAGGTCAGCCGCGCACACCGTCCCGCCGGGCCCGGTACCTTGGATCCGGCCTGCATCCCAGCCGTTCCCGCGGATCCAGCCAGATTCATCAGCGCCCGCACTGCGCAAAATCACTTTTAGGTCACCCAGCGTCTCGGCCTTTTGTAAATCAACCGAAACCAGTGCCCGACCAAAATAGAAAGCGTGCAGGTGGGAGTCATCTATACCCGGCAATACCGTGCAGCCCATCAAATCAATGGCACCTGATTCAACGGATCGAACCCGCTCAGCTAACGGCTCAACTACGTCAATGACGCCATCGCGAATCGCGATCTTGTGCAATCCGGGTCCATACGGGCCCAAGTCAACATTGACCAATGTCAGAGCAAGACTCGAATTCACGCCATCATCGTCATGGGTTCCGAGGCCCACGTCAAGATCCCCTTTCATGATTTCTGACGGGAAACTTCTGGTTGACTCGGATCAATTCCGATGGACTGCCCAGGCGAACGGGATCCGCTCGCGACGGTGCCTTTTGCTCCGCTACCCTCCTTCCTGTGACCCCTTCTTTGCGCCTGAAGCGCCACACCCGCTCTGCCCTGGTCTTAGCTACGATCGCAATCGCCCTCTCAAGCACCTTAAACGGGTGCTACAGCGGGTTTAAGGCAAATACCAATGAGCAGAGCCTCACCAACTCCGGTAACGGCACCCAGGCTCAGATCGGGCAAATTCGTATCGAGAATGCCACGTTGGTCCTTGGCCCCGATGGCTCCAGCACCGCGACCCTCCTGACCACCTTGGTCAATCAAGGTGACACCGCTGACTCACTTATTGGCCTAGAGATCAACAAGATGCCGGTTTATGTCACACCCGGGGGTGGCGAGCTGGCCGCTGGGGCAGCCGTCTCTTTCGGATTCAACAGTTCGGTTTGGATCAATTCGTATGAATTCACGGCAACGGTGAGCACTTACGTTCCCGTGAAAATCCAATTCCGCGACGCCGGCATCGTGGTGATAAACGTTTTAACCGTGCCACCGGCCGGCATCTACCAAGGAGTCGCGCCGAACCCAGCGACTTTGCCACCGGCTAGCTAGTTCTCCATCTTGTAGCCGAGGCCACGGACGGTTAGCAGGTGCACCGGGTTCGCCGGATCCTCTTCAATCTTGGCCCGAAGTCTCTTCACGTGCACATCTAGGGTTTTGGTGTCGCCGACGTAGTCGTGGCCCCACACCCGGTCAATTAACTGCGACCGAGTTATCACTCGGCCACTGTTGCGGACCAGAACTTCAAGGAGGTCGAACTCTTTAAGGGGCATTGCGACCATCTCACCGCGCACACTGACAATGTGACGGTCGATATCCAATCGCACCGGCCCCGCCTCGACCACCAGCGGGAGCATTTCTTCAAAGTCACCCTGACGACGCAGGACTGCGCGAACTCGGGCAAGTAGCTCGCGCGAAGAAAATGGTTTGGTCACATAGTCATCGGCGCCAAGCTCGAGCCCAACAACTTTGTCGACTTCGCCATCCTTTGCCGTGACCATAATGATCGGCACAACTGACTTGGTACGTATCTGTCGACACACCTCGGTGCCTGAAACGCCCGGCAGCATGAGATCCAGCAGGATCAGGTCGGCGCCATTTTTATCGAATTCTTCCAACGCCTTGTGCCCATCACCTGCTACCGCTACCTCGTAGCCTTCGCGGCGCAGCATGAACGAAAGCGCCTCCGAGAATGACTCCTCATCTTCTACTACCAATATCCGAGTCACGAGCCCACCTCTTCTTCGGGAATCGCCACAGCATCCCATGCGAACTCATCCGTGGCTCCAGATTGTTGAACAATATAGGCAGGCAATCGCAGAGTGAAGCTCGAGCCAACGCCAACTTCGGACCACACGGTGCATTCGCCGCCATGGTTTTGGCAGACGTGCTTCACGATCGCCAACCCAAGGCCCGTACCGCCGGTTACGCGTGAGCGGGCCGGGTCGACTCGGTAGAACCGCTCGAATACGCGATCAAGCTCATGTGAAGGGATGCCGATCCCTTGATCCTTAACGGTGATCTCGATTAGACCGCCAGCAACCCGCGTATCAATAGCAACTTTTGTCGAACTGGGCGAATACGCAATGGCATTTGCCAGCAGGTTGCGAACCGCTGTCTGGATTTGGCTGAGATCGCCGTAAACGGTGCCATCGCTATTTATCGATTCGATGAACTCAATTTCGCTACTGGCAGCTACGGTGCGCACCTCGTCGATCGCACGATTGACAATCTCATCGACGTTGATTACCTGGGCGTGAGTGAGTGGATCATCTCCCTGCAATCGGGAGAGGTCGATTACGTCCTGAATTAAATTCCCGAGTCGTCCGGCCTCAATTTGCATCCGCTCAGCGAAATGACGTACCTGCCCGGCGTCATCACTCGACGCAAGTACCGCTTCGGCCAAGAGTGCAAGGGCTCCAACGGGCGTCTTCAACTCATGACTCACATTGGCTACGAAGTCTCGACGCACCGCATCAACTTTGCGTTCTTCGGCTAAGTCATCAATTAAAACCAGCAGAGCGCCGGTGCCCAGGGCCGCCACCCGCACCCGCAACTCGAGTAGTTCACGACCAAGTGGTGGCCGGCGCACTCGCATTTCTTGCTCGCGCGGGGTGTTGTCCTCCATCACCTGTTCAATCAGGTGCGAGATATCGGGGATAGTGACTAAATTTCGACTCACCAGGCCCAGGGCCATGCTGCGGGAACTGGCCCGAAGCACAGCGCCATCGGGGGCCACCACAATCGATGCGGATGGGAGCACACTAAGTACCCGCACGACTTCCTCGGGCACTTCCGTTAGCGCATCGCGATGTGATGCCGTCGCAAGGCGCGGGGTACCCGCCACCGGAGCCACACGTTGACTTGCCACGCTAGCAGGATAGGCCGTAATCGCCCAAGAAACGAATAAGGCGGCCGCCGGTCGTCTTTAGTTCGCGCAGCCTTAACCTCGGGCGCGAATAATTAACCTTTTAGCCTCCTTCAGTTCACCCTTGGGGCACAAATCCAATCGACCCCTTACGCTAAGTCTCCGAACACGCAGGCCGCCGCCACTGACTAGGAGGAAAGCGATGGCAACCGTCAACCAAGAGCCTCTGACACTGGTCAATAACGACCTCGTGACCATTACCGCTCTGGTTGGCTCGGCGATGAACCTGGCAACGCAATCGCTGCTCGACGCGGATTTATCATTCGCCGAGAAAGTAATCCAAGCGGACGCCAACATCGACGCCTTGTGCAGCGCCGTAGAGGATCGATGCTTGGAACTAATGGAAGACAAGCGGCCAACCGGCAGTGAGCTGCGCTCAATTATCGGTGCACTGCGAATTGCGGCCTCACTTGAGCGCATGGGAGATCTCGCAGAACACGTAGCTAAGCAAGCAAGAATGCGTTACCCAAATGCGGCCGTACCCCAAGACCTCCGCGCGACCTTCGCAATCATGGGTGGTGTCGCCGAGGCCATTCTTTCTAAATCCGGCGCAGTGATCGCCACCAAAAATGTTTCATTGGCGAGTGAGATCGCGAGCCACGACGCTGAAATGGACCACCTTCACCGCGAGCTCTTTACCATCGTGCTGTCACCCTCCTGGGCGCACGGTGTCGAAGCGGCGATCGATGTCACCTTGCTGTCCAGGTATTACGAGAGGTACGCCGACCATGCGGTTTCAATGACGAGGCGCGTGATAAATGTCGTAACCGGCGAAGCGTACGTCGCTGTAGATATCACTTCATAAACCTTACTCACCCCTGGCCGAAGGGAGACACCTCACATGCCACGCCGTATGCAAGCCCCACGACGCATTGCGGTGCTCTCCATCCACACTTCGCCACTTGATCAACCCGGCACCGGTGACGCGGGCGGCATGAATGTCTATGTAGTCGAGACCGCGCGCCGATTGGCTGAGAGCGGGATTGAGGTCGAAATTTTCACCCGTGCAACCTCCTCAGACTTAGCCTCGGTCATTGACTTTATGCCGGGTGTGAAAGTCCGCCACATAACTGCCGGCCCCTATGAGGGCTTACTCAAACAAGATCTACCGACCCAATTATGCGCTGTTTCGGCAGGTGTAATGCGTGTTGAGGCAGCCCACCCGGAGGGATGGTTCGATTTAATTCACTCGCACTATTGGCTATCAGGGCAAGTCGGCTGGCTAGCGGCAGACAGGTGGAATGTGCCACTTGTGCATTCAATGCACACGATGGCGAAAGTAAAGAACGCCGAACTAGCCGAAGGCGATACTCCAGAACCTCCAATGCGGGTAATCGGCGAGGAACAAGTCATAGCCGCAGCCGATCGCCTTGTGGCCAACACTATTGATGAAGCGGACCAGCTGATTACTCTGTACGGAGCAGATCCACATCGCGTCGATGTTGTCCACCCTGGTGTCGATCTAGATGTTTTCACCCCCGGTGACAAAATGCATGCACGTTCAAGATTCGGATTGCGGCAAGATCAGGTTGTGCTCTTGTTCGTGGGCCGCATCCAACCACTTAAAGCCCCAGACATTTTGATCAAAGCGGCAGCCCATCTCATACACGCTGACCCGTCACTTCGCGATCGGTTAGTGGTAACGGTTTGCGGCGGGCCATCAGGCAGCGGGCTCGAGCACCCAACCGCCCTTATGGATCTCGCGAATGAGTTAGGTGTCACCGACCTTATCCGCTTTGAGCCACCAGGTGACCGGCAAACCCTGGCCGACTGGTACCGCGCCGCTGATATTGCCGTGGTGCCCTCATACTCCGAGTCCTTCGGACTCGTCGCGGTCGAGGCGCAAGCCTGCGCAACTCCGGTTGTTGCATCACGTGTCGGGGGTCTTCGCACCGCCGTTGCCGACGGCGTAAGTGGCCTGCTGATCAGTAGCCACGATCCCCTCGACTACTCACAGGCAATTGGCGCCCTAATTAACAACCCAGAACGACTACATGAACTTGCATCCGGTGCCCGGATGCACGCATCAACTTTTGGGTGGAGCGCAACCACCACCGGACTAATTGCTACTTATCGTGCAGCGCTAGCCAACCGGCAATCTTCAGCCCAACTCTCCGCACTACCCGGTTAGGGCCCATGAG
>CAMDKJ010000067.1 GCA_945900705.1 Bifidobacterium breve
CCCCAGCTTGGTGGTCGGGAAGATATCTTGAACCGCCTGGGCGAGCACATGAGCGGTCGAATGACGCAAAATCGCGAGGCCCTCTGGGCTGCTGATTGATATCAATTCCACCGCGTCTTCGGCTGATACCGGGCTCGCAAGGTCGGTCAGCAAGCCATTGACACGGGCGGCAATAATCGTCCGATCGTCGCCGGCAAGGTCGAAAGCGGTGCGCTGCATTCCTCAAACAATACTCTTGACCCGAAAACCTTCAATTGCGAACCACATGAGAGAAAGTCGTGGCCCTAGAAGGGCTCCAAGTTGCCGTCACAGCCAGATGGGTGAGCAGGCGAGGCTATTAGGGGTCACTCAAACTTTTGATCTTGAAGTTCACGCGGTATCGGGCAGGTAAGTAGCGCAATACCAGCAACCGCTATTACCACAACCCAGTTGATTGAGAAGTAGGTCGAAATAAGCGGTGGGGGTGAAACCACCGAGGCGGCAGCGATTAGCACCAGAACCACCCCCAATTTGCTTGACCGCCATACCACTACAAGTAGTGGTATCGCCATGACGAATGTGTGCAGCCACGCGATGGGGCTAACGGCAAGAATGAACCAGTTGATCACCCAAAATGGCTCTTGCTTTCGCCAAAGAGCCACCGCCGCGACCACCCCTGCAATCACCCAGCCCACGTACTCCTGGGACCCATTCCTTCGCAGCAGGGCTCCCACCGTCATGAGATCACTGCGTTGTAAAGATGCGGCGATTGACGCTCGTGAACTTTCAAGGAATGCGGTGATAACCGTCGGCTCCAACGCTACCGCGATTGCCAAGAGGGCAACGGGAATGGCCGCACCAATGATCAGGGTCTTCCACTGCCTTCGCCACAGCGGATAGAAGAGCATTAACAACCCGATACCCCGTGAGGATCCGTAGACACCGTATGCCGCCCCCGCAATTGCGGGATGGCGACGGTACTTCCAGGCGAGGGCGATCAGGATGGCCGAGAGTGGGTAGGTGCTCATCAATCCCCAGCGCCCGGGGACGGTAAGGCCAATTCCGAGTGCTAGTGGGTAGGCGATGTAGGCGGGCACTTGCATTAGACGCATGCTCAGCGCGATCAGGCAGAAACTAGCAATCACGTAAAAGGACAACCACCAGCCATAATCTAGGTACGCCAACGGCAACCCGAGTGGAATCGCAAATGGTGGGTGCGAGTTCACCGACAAATCTACGAAGTCCAGCTGCATACCAACGAGGGGATGCAACACCTCAAGGGAGTCATAAGCCGAAAAGTCAGGCTTGATGAGACCAATTGTTGACGCAACTTCCCAGCCAACGTCAGTCCAGCCGCCGGCTCCGGCTAACTTCTCGACAATTTCAGCGAATCCAAAGTTCGTTATGCCTTCACGAAACATCGGCCACAGGCTGCGCGCGATCAAAGGGACAGCGGCTATGACCAGTACGTTTGCAAGTAGCTCGATGACGCCCTGCCGGGTCCAGACCCTGGTACGCGCCACTTGCTCCGCTGTCGACACGAGCCCATCATGGCGGCAAGTTGCCACTGCTTCAAGCCTGGGCGCCCCACCCACCGACCCGTGTCGATTGCCGTAATCGACTGAAATGCCGAAACTTTCACCCGACCATGCATCTGACCAGGGGGGTAGCCCCCTAATAATCGAGCCACCGGATTTATTTCCTTGATTTTATCCCCGGGACGTGTTGTCATGTTGTGGTAAGGATTATCCGAAAAGCAACTACATGATAGGAGCACATTATGCCAAGTACAGACGTTAATTCACCTGCTAGTTCAGCGCCGACCGATCGGATCGCACTCGGTGTTGGTTGGGTACGGCCCGGTGTGGCCGGTACCGGCGGCTCCCTAAACCCCTCCTCGATGGCCACCCTAAATAGTCCCTATTGGAACTGCTTTGAGGGTAATGAAGAGTAGCACCGCTCCCTACCACTAGGCGGGGTGTTTAATCCCTGTCACTGGCCCCTGACCGCATTTGGTTGGGGGCCGGTTACTTGCGGAACCGTTGCCCATACCGAACTTGTTGCTTGGCTTTCAAGAGGTTGTTCGCAAACTGCCATAGGGGAAAACCCTTCACATAAGGTTTCTCCCCTTACAAGAGGGCCTTCGGTGGGCGATACTGGGTTCGAACCAGTGACCCCTCGCGTGTGAAGCGAGTGCTCTACCACTGAGCCAATCGCCCGAAGGGTTGAAACTTTAGCGCAAGGGGCTCCCCCCTTTCCTCGCGGCCAATTTGCGCATGTAGCCGGCTTCAGCGTGCGACATGGTTTATTGTCGAGAAAACCTAATGGAAGGACGATCAGATATGACCCCATCTCGCTCCACCGGCCGCGCAGTCGGTGCCATTGTCACGAGATCCGTCGCTGCTTCGGCGCTCATCCTCGGCGCGCTGGGGTTTGTGGCGGCCCCTGCGCAGGCGGCCGTCACCGGCTTCGGCGGAGCCGTCGGCGTCCCCCAGACCGTCACGGTCACCGATGTCACGTTCAACGCCGTGGGGCAGAGCACCTGCACCGTAACACCCACCATCAACGGTGTTGCCCAGGTCTCCGCCATCGGGACCGTGCAGGGCAGCACGCTGACTTTCCAGTGGACCCCCGCGAACGTGGGTGCGGCAACCTTCTCGATGGGCGACTGCACTACGACCTCGACCATTCCCGCAGCGACGATCACCCGGGTGGCCACGACGACGGTCATCAATACGCCCAACACGGCCCCGCTCAACCAGGCGGTCCGGGTGAGCGTCACCGTCCAGTCGGCAAGCCCTAGCACATACACGCCCAGCGGCCAGGTGGTCGTGCGGAATGCCAACGGCGCCGTGCTCCAGACCATGGGCCTGACCCCAGGTCCGGGCGCCGGGCAGTCCTTCGCCTACTACTGGTGGAATCCGACGACAGCCGGAACCTTCTTCTTCATCGCCACCTACAACGGCGACAGTAATGCCACGACGTCGGTGTCCCCTCAGGACTCCGTCATCGCCACGCCCAGCGGCGCCACCATCTCCATAACTGCCCCGGCCACGATGACGCAGGGAGTCCCGGTTCAGCTCACCGCGACCGTCTTCCCGAGCGGCACACAGGGATCCGCGGCCTTCACTGTCAATAACCAGCCGATCAGTGGATCCAACCCGCTGAACGCCCAAGGCCAGGCATCCTTCACGTGGACTCCAACCATGCTCGGGCAGATTACCCTCGGAGCGAACTACATGACCACTACAGGCGGCTCCGGATCAACTTCCGAGACGGTGACGGTCGTCGCCGGTGCCTCCGCGAAGGACACCATCACCCTCATAGCCCCCGGGCTCGGGACGTGGAATCCCGGCGGGGTGTACACCGCGTCCAACGGCACGACCTTCAACTTCCAGGCCTCGGCACAATCAGGCGCAGCGGTGACCCTCTCGGATACCGGTCCCTGCAAGGTGAGTGGGCTGTCGCTTACCGTCGACGTCGGAACCGGCCAATGCAACCTGGTCGCCTCCAGCCCAGGCGGCCCCGGATACGCGGCCAACCAGCAGGGCTACACCGTCCTTGCGGTCCCCGGCAACCAGATGCTGACCTTCCAGCCTCAGGCGTCCGGTCGCGTGAACCGCGGTCGCACCATCCGGCTTGAGGCCAACGGCGGTAGCGACACCACCGCCGGCCAGGCCATCAACTGGCGGGCCGTCAACAGCCGTGGGGTCTGTCGCGTGACGCTCCCGTCGAACGGCTCCGTAATGGTGCGCATGACGGGTTCCGGGGCGTGCCAGATTAGGGGCATCGCTCAGGCGGTGCCGGGCCAGTGGAACAGCATGGTGGTCAACTTCACCTACCGAGTGCGCTGAACTCACGACGAAAGCGGAAGTCCGCCCGAAGTCGACGTGACACCCGTCCAGCATCCAGCCAGCTGCGACCGAGGTAGGTGATACCGCAAGCCGCATTACTTTGGCCCCTCACGAAAGTGAGGGGCCAAAGTATTTAGTACTGAATTACGGGTCAATATCTGCTGCTGCGCGCACCGCGAACTCTTGGCGCATCGCCGAGGCGATCGGCCCGGCCTTGGCCCAGACCCGCTCGTCCACCCGCACCACCGGGTGCACATCTCTAGTTGATGAAGAAATGAAAACCTCATCGGCGCCGGGTAGCGCCGAAAGATCGAGTTCCTGCTCTGTGACATCGAACCATTCAAGAATTAATTCGCGGGTTACCCCCGCAAGGCAACCACTCGTCAGCGGCGGGGTAACTACTTGACCATCGATGATCACGAAAACGTTGGTGCCGGTGCCTTCACAGAGTTCACCACGAGTATTAGCCAAGATTGCTTCTGAGGCTCCCAGCTCGTGGGCCCGCAACAAGGCGATCACATTCTCTGCGTACGAAGTTGTCTTAACCCCCGCTATGGCCGATCGTTCATTTCGGACCCAAGGCACCGTCACCACCGTGGTGGTATCGGGCCACGGGGTTTGTGGCGCCACGGCCACCACGAGCGTTGGCACCGCAGCCCCGCGATCACTGCCCAAGGGCGCGAAGCCCCCGGTGTAGGTGATGCGCAGGCGGCCCGGCCCCGCTAGCAGTGGCCGGTTCGCGAAGAGCACTTCACCAACAGCCGCGCGAATGACATCTAGATCAGGATCAACCAAACCCATTGCGCGAGCAGAAGCGCTTAGGCGCCGAAGGTGTCGACTGATGGCAAATGCAGAGCCGTTAACAACTTTCAGGGTTTCGAATATGCCATCGGCCACGGTGAAGCCGTGATCCAAAACCGAGATCAGTGCTTCATCTTGCGAAACCAGCGAGCCAAAATCTCGATCGCCAACCCAGATCATCATTGCGGCTTCATCCACATAGGTCCTAACTTTGCCATGCCCCAGCAGCAACAGTGGTCAGGTGCGATGCTTTAAGTTGCGTTTCGCGCCATTCGGCCTGCGCATCCGATGACCAAGTTATGCCAGCACCGGTGCCAAAATGCAATTGTCCAGCTGACTTCCAAAAAGTTCGGATCGCGACTGCTAAACATGCGGTGCCTTCGTCGGCATCGACCCAGCCAATCGCGCCGCAGTAGTACTCGCGAGGTGCCGGCTCAAGCTCACCAATTATCCGGATGGCGGACGATTTCGGCGCTCCCGTTATCGAGCCCGGGGGGAAGGTTGCCTCGATTATCTGCGGCCAACCGGCGTCCGGAAGCAATTTCCCGGAGATATATGAGGCCAAATGCACGAGCCCAGGATGCACCTCCACTTTAAGAAGTTCTGGCACCGTAACTGAGCCCGTTGCACAGACTTTTGATAAATCATTGCGCACTAAATCCACGATCATCACGTTTTCGGCTTCATCTTTGGCGGTTAGATCCCCCGCCACCTTCCCGGTGCCTTTGATCGGACCTGAGCGAATAACACCTTCTTGGCGCTCCAAGAACAGCTCCGGACTCGCAGTGACTACTTCGATGCCCAGTTCAGGGGCGCAAATCATCCCGGAGTAAGGGGCTGGATTACCAACCCGCAGCAACTCATACAGGCCGGCAATATCGCTTTGTCCTTTATCAGGCAGTTTGGCGCTCAAGACCCGGCAAATATTGGCCTGATACACCGTTCCTGCCGCGATCGCGGTTCTTACCTCCTCAACCGCCGCTACGTACTCAGGTTCGTCAACCGATGACCTCCATGAATTGGCCACTGGACCCTGCCACCTAATCGGATCAACCTCGCTCGGCCCAAGCCCCATCGGCCTTACCACTCTGGGCTGCTCCAGCCAACTTCTGAACCTAATAGCGACAGGAGGCCCGCTATAGGGCAACAACACCGCCCAGCGGCCACCACTATCCAAAGCCCCGAGATCATTTGTGACGTCGCTGACCCCGGTAGCCCACCTGCCCCCCAAGTGAGCAAAAGCCTGCGTCATGGGCCCCATCATGCTACGTCCGACCCTTCGTCAGATATTGTTCCCTTTCGGCCTGAAATTGCGAAGACTTTTTCAGGTCGTATGCGGACGTAGCGCAGCTGGTAGCGCATCACCTTGCCAAGGTGAGGGTCGCGGGTTCGAATCCCGTCGTCCGCTCGAAAGAGCCAGACACCCCGAGTGGGTGGCACGGCGCCATGGTGGAGTGACCGAGAGGCGAGGTAGCGGCCTGCAAAGCCGCGTACACGGGTTCAAATCCCGTCTCCACCTCCACGAGTGCGGTAACCCACGCACATTTGGCCGGCTCCGCACTGGTAGCCTTCGTGTTCACAGCATGGACCGTTAGCTCAGTTGGCTAGAGCGTTCCCCTGACACGGGAGAGGCCACAAGTTCAAGTCTTGTACGGTCCACGATAGGAACTCAACCGTTGAGATGGTTGAGATGTGACGGAACCTCAGGCCCACCGTAATTGCCAGGGGTAATCTGCCGCAGAGGCCTTGATTCGGTTCCAGTCAGTACTGAACACCCTTCAATGCTAGTGCGCGAATGCTGAAGGAGTTCGTTGCCAAATCCTGCATTCCGTACCACTTATGGGAAATGATGGGGGCATGGATCGGCTCGCTGACAGGACGCTAAGTGCCGCGCTCATCACTTCGCAGGCGCGTGACCCGCTCCCCAAGCGCGCGTCGGTGATCGTGGTGGGTGGCGGAATTGTTGGTTCAAGTGTTGCTTTCCACCTCGGAAAACTCGGTATCGCTGACGTGCTCCTTATTGAACGCAATGTCCTGACCAGTGGGACAACCTGGCACGCGGCAGGTCTCATCGCAAATGCCCGGGGTTCGGTATCCCTGACGCGCCTAGCGCAGTACGGACCAGATCTGTACTCCCGTTTGCAGAGTAAGACCGATCTGGGCCTAACACAGGCGGGCTCCGTGACAATCGCACGTACGGCGGAGCGGGTTGATGAAATAATCTATGCACATGACACGGCCCAACTTTGCGGTGTCGCCTCGGCACTCATAACCAAGGAAGAGATCGCCGGTCTTTGGCCTCTTGCCGACATGTCAGGAGTCCTTGCTGGATTACATTTTCCCGATGATGGGTACGTCAACCCGGGTTATGCGGCCATCGCTCTGGCAAGGGAAGCATCACTACTCGGTGTAGCCCTTCGTGAACATGTTCAAGTTCACGAACTCCTAACATCCGACGGAGTGATCCGAGGAGTTCGAACGGACAATGGCGATGTACACGCCGACTATGTAGTGCTCGCTTGTGGGTTGTGGAGTAGAGATCTTGCCTTCTCGGCTGGTGTGCACCTACCACTTTTCGCAGCCGAGCATGTCCATGTGAGATCGAACAGTATTGTTAATCTGCAGCAGCCACTACCGGTCTTACGTGATGTTGATAACAGTTACTACGTCCGCACCGAAGGTGATCAGCTTCTGGTTGGCGCCTTCGAGCCAAAGGGAATTCCTCGATCCACGCCGGAGATTGTCACCTCTGGCTTTGCGGAATTTGACCCTAATTGGGAACACTTTCAACCTGTCCGTTCGCAAGCAGAGCGCACAATTCCAGTTCTTGCAGCAGTCGGATACGACCGTTTCTTGAACGCACCCGAGAGTTTCACACCGGATACGAACCTGCTAATTGGGGAAACTGCGGAGGTCGAGAATCTATTCGTTGCCGCTGGCATGAATTCGCAGGGAATCATCTACGCCCCGGGGGTAGGACGGGAGTTGGCCTCGTGGATTATGAATGGTCATCCAGACTTCGACTCCACACTTGTCGATGTCCAGCGCTTTTCCCGCCATCAGAGCAATCGGCGCTATCTACATGAGCGAACCCGGGAGAGCCTTGGTCGGCTCTACGCAATGCATTGGCCGAACTACCAGTCGCAAACAGCCCGCGGGGTTAGACGTGGCCCATTGCACGCTGTCCTCGCCGAGCTCGACGCCCGGTTCGGCGAGATCAATGGCATGGAGCGTGCCATCTGGTTCGGCGGGCCAACCGTTGAAGATTCGTACTCTTTCGCCAAGCCAGGGTGGTTTGATCAGGTTGCCCTAGAGCATCACGCCGTTCGGACAGGTGTCGGTGTGCTCGACCTCAGTGCCTTCGCAAAATTTGAAGTGTCCGGTCCCCAGGCGCTCGCTGTCTGTGAAAGTGCAGCGACCGCTAATGTCGATGTCAATGTTGGTCGGGTTGTCTACACACTCTTTTTGAACTCCGGTGGCGGGATCGAATTGGACGGAACTATTATCCGACTGGCTCACGATCGCTTCATGGTTGTTACACCTTCGGCGACTCACACTAAGACGTTTTCGCTCCTGAATCGTCGAGCACGAGGCTTCGCCGCTTCCGTACACGACATCACCACGGCAACCGCGACTATCGCTGTCATGGGGCCCAAGAGCGCAGAACTCCTCTCCCGAGTCTCTCCAGACTTGTGGTCTAACGACGCGCATCCGCCCTATACGGGCCGCGTCGTCGAGGTAGGGGATGGACTCGGCTTGGCTCTGCGGTTGAGTTTCTCCGGTGAGTTGGGCTACGAGCTGTATGTCCCTTCGGATCTAGCCGTCAACGTCTACCAAGCATTGCTGTCCAATGGCGATGATCTTGGTCTTCGACCGGTTGGCTTATTCGCGCTCGATTCATTGCGAGTTGAGAAGGGGTACCGCCATCTCGGGCACGACATCGGGCCACATGACGACCCCTACTCCGCTGGACTTGGATTTACGATCC
>CAMDKJ010000068.1 GCA_945900705.1 Bifidobacterium breve
GGTGCGTCACCGGCCGCGCCGATGACTGCTAGTTCTGCACCGACGAGCACGGTTTCGTCCTCCTGAGCGCGAATCGCAAGAAGGACACCAGCGGCAGGGGATGGAATTTCGGTATCGACTTTGTCGGTGGAAACCTCAAGCAATGGCTCATCAGCTGCGACGGTATCGCCAACTTGCTTTAACCAACGCGTGACGGTGCCCTCTGTCACGCTCTCGCCGAGCTGCGGCATAGTGACTGAGAACGTCATAGTGGTAGGTCTCCTGTCGGTCTTAAGCGTGGGAATGCAGTGGCTTGCCGGCTAAAGCCAGATGGGCTTCGCCCATGGCCTCGTTTTGGGTTGGGTGGGCGTGGATCAGCGTTGCGACATCCTCGGGGTGGGCTTCCCAGTTCACGATTAATTGCGCTTCACCAATTTGCTCGCCCATCCGCGAACCAACCATATGAACCCCAACAACAGGGCCATCGATGACGCTAACGAGCTTGATGAACCCGGCGGTGCCAAGGATCTGGCTTTTGCCATTGCCGCCGAGGTTGTATTCAAAGACCTTGGTCTGATCACCGTACTTTGCGCGGGCCTCGACTTCGGTGAGGCCAACACTGGCAACCTCAGGTTCACAGTAGGTGACGCGGGGGATGTTGACATCGGCTATCACCATCGGGTTCAACCCGCCGATCTCCTCAGCGATAAAGATGCCATGCTGGAAGCCGCGGTGGGCGAGCTGCAGGCCCGGGGTGATGTCACCGGCCGCATAGACACCAGCAACGTTGGTGCGCAGGCGATCATCAACAAGAACCCAACCGCGCTCCATCGCAATGCCTTGCTCCTCAAATCCCATGTCCGATGCATTTGGCCCGCGGCCAACGGCAACTAGCAGGAGATCTGCATCAAGGGTGGTGCCGTTTTCGAGAGTGACATGTACACCGGCATCGTCTTGGGTTGCCGATGCGAACTTAATCCCGGTCGAAAAGTTAATCCCGCGCTTACGGAAAGCGCGCTCAAGGGCTTTCGAGCAGGCCTCATCCTCATTAGGCACCAGGTTCGGGAGGCCTTCAACGATGGTGACTTCAGCGCCAAATGAGCGCCAGACGCTGGCAAATTCAACACCGATAACGCCACCGCCCAAAACGATTACGCGCTCGGGTACGTAATCAAGATCCAAGGCTTGGTCAGAGGTCATGATGCACCCGGTGATTTCAAGGCCCGGCAAGGTTCGCGCATACGATCCGGTTGCAAGCACCACGTTCTTGCCGATGTAATTCTCACCGTTAACCTCGACCGTGTTGGGCGCGACCAATCGGCCGGCACCTTCAACCAGCGTCACGTTGCGGCTCTTTATAAGTCCTTGTAGCCCCTTATAAAGGCGCCCAACGACCCCATCGCGATATTCGTTGACCTTCGGCATGTCTATGCCCTCAAACATCGCTCGCACCCCAAAAGCTTCGCTCTCCCTGGCACTATCGGCTACTTCAGCCGCATGCAATAAGGCCTTGGTTGGGATGCAGCCCCGGTGCAGGCAGGTGCCACCTAATTTGTCCTTGTCGATCAAGATGACCGACATACCCAGCTCGGCGGCCCGAAGGGCGCAGGCGTAACCACCGCTACCGCCGCCAAGTATCACCAGATCGGCAGTGGGCACGTCGAACTCCTATCGGCTATGGGTTGCGTTGTTGTAACCCTTATCCTGCCGCAAGCCCCTTGGCGACTTGCACGAAGGTGCGCACCGCCGCCCCGGTTCCGCCCTTTGGGGTGTAGCCATAAGGACCCTTATCGTTGAAGGCCGGTCCGGCGATATCAAGATGCACCCAAGCCTGGCCGGAGGGGATGAATTTATTCAGGAAAACCCCGGCCGAGAGCATCCCACCGAGGCCATCACCGATATTGGCGATATCGGCTGTCGCCGAGTCCAAGGTGGCCAGCAGGTCCTCGGGAAGGGGCATTGGCCACATCGCCTCACCGCCAGATTCGGCCGCAGCACAAACCTGCGCCCGGGCGTCATCATCATTTGACATCACCCCGGCAATACGTGCCCCGAGGGCAATGCGCTGCGCGCCCGTTAAAGTTGCCACGTCAATTATCAACGCGGGGTTCTCCTCGGCAGCCATCGCGAGTGCATCGGCGAGGATGAGGCGGCCTTCAGCATCGGTATTGAGAACTTCAACGGTGGTGCCGTTATAAGTAGTGATGACGTCACCGGGGCGCTGCGCGGTGCCACTTGGCATGTTCTCGGCGGTCGGGACCCACCCGGTGAC
Source organism: Bifidobacterium breve (assembly GCA_945900705.1). GTDB lineage: Bacteria > Actinomycetota > Actinomycetes > S36-B12 > S36-B12. Next base: position 2,252 of record CAMDKJ010000068.1, read on the forward strand.
TTTCACTTTTAGGCCAAGGGCTGCGATGGCTTGCATGGCTGAAATAACCGAAGCGGCTCCAGCCATATCGCCCTTCATCTCGTCCATGTTCTTGGCCGGCTTAATCGAGATACCGCCGGTATCAAAAGTAATGCCCTTGCCGACGATGGCCAGGTGGGCTTTGGCACCGCGTGGTGCGTAAACCATCTTGACCAGCCGCGGCGGGTTGGCTGAGCCTTGGCCGACGCCCAAGATCCCGCCGCAACCATCGCGCTTGAGTGCGCGCTCATCCCAGATCGTGACGGTGACCGGCAACTTGGCCACGGCTTTCTTCGCCGCCGCGGCCAAGGCGGTCGGTGGGAGGGCATTGGGTGGGGTGTTGACAAGATCTCGGGTTAAGTCAACCGCGTTGGCGACGATATTTACTTCAGCGACAATACGTTTTTGGTCGGCGGTAATCGGCCCCGGCACGATAAGAACGATTGCCGAAGCGGGCGCCGACTTCGGCTCCTGCTTTGACTTGAATGCGGTGAATGCATATGCCGCTAGGCGGGCGCCGGTCGCCATTGCTTGCAGTAGTTCTGGCTCCGGGTCGCTAATGATGGCGACTTTCTTGGTACCGGCCAAGGCGCGAATTGCGTTACCGCCTGCGCGCCGAATGGACTCTAGATCGACTTTATCTTTCACCGCGCCAAGGCCCACCGCCACGACCAATGGTGCCTTAAATCCGGATACCCCACCGACTTTGGTGACTTCACCGGACTTACCCGTGGCACCGAGCGCACTAAGTGCATCGGTGATTTTCTTGGCTTGCGCTGGCGTCAAGCCATGGCCGGCAACCTCCAGGCCACGACCATTTGGTCGCACCGCCACAATGATGGCATCGCAGGCGGTAGTGGTAGGCGAGGTTTGAGCAAGTGTGAGAGTCATAAAATCAAGAATAGTGGGATACGGTCATACCTGTGAATCCGCTGAAGCAAACCCCTTTATATGAGCGCCATGTGGCCGCCGGCGCAAAGACCGCGGATTTCGGTGGCTGGGATATGCCAATCGAATACACCGGGGTGGTGGCAGAGCACACCGCTGTGCGCACTTCCGTGGGCATTTTTGATGTCTCTCATATGGGCAAAGTTCGGATTCATGGTGAGGGAGCAGTCGGGTACCTCAACGGCTTACTCACCAATGACCTCGATCGAATTGGCGCCGGCCAAGCCCAGTACACCATGCTCTGTGACGAGTCAGGTGGCGTGATTGACGATCTAATTGTCTACCGCTGGGCCGATGATGAAGTTTTTATGGTCCCGAACGCATCAAATGCAGCAAATGTTGTTGCTGTGCTGCAGGCAGCGGCTCCGCCCGGAGTTGAAGTTGTTGATCATCACAATGACTACGGCATCATTGCGGTTCAGGGCCCGGGCAGTCAGGCATTGATTAACTCAATGGGCATGCCGGCTGATCATGATTACATGACCATGGCTGAAACCAAGTTTCGCGGTGAGCCGGTAATTGTTTGCCGCACTGGTTACACCGGCGAACACGGCTATGAACTTGTCGCGCCGGTTTCGGTGCTTGTTGAGCTTTGGGATGCCCTGCTGGCCCGCCGCGATGAATTTGGCGTGGTTCGCGCCGGGCTGGGTGCCCGCGACACCTTGCGAACTGAGATGGGCTATCCGCTGCACGGACAGGACCTCAGTTTGGATATCTCCCCGGTTCAGGCCGGGTTGGCCTGGGCGGTGGGCTGGGATAAACCCGAATTTGCCGGTCGTGCTGCATTGGTTGCGGAACGCGAATCCGGACCAAGGCGCCGACTGCGCGGGCTCAAGTCGATGGATCGCGGGATTCCGCGCCCGCATATGGAGGTGCGCCAAGTAGCCGGCGATGCACTCGCCGGCGCGGTCATCGGCGAAGTGACCAGCGGTACTTTTTCCCCGACCCTGAAGCAAGGGATCGCGCTCGCGTTACTTGATCCGTCGGTAAATATCGGTGATGAGGTAGTCGTGGACGTGCGTGGTCGTGCGTCGAAATTCACCGTGACCAAGCCACCATTTGTGGAGCCGTCCACCCGGACTTAAAGCAGGGCGCCGATCACGAGGGCGGCAGTAGTGCTGGCCTCGATCACCGCCCCAAGCACATCACCGGTGATGCCACCGAGCCGGCGCCTTGCAATTGCAATGACAATCACCCCAATGATGATTCCGGCGATGACCATGCCCAAGCCAACGAGATTGAGCGCAAAATAGGCGGCGAGCAGCAGCGCGATCGTCCAGCCAATAGTCACGAACCATGGCACGGTTCCTGCAACAACGGCCCCGAGCCCATCGGGCCGTGCTGCCGGCACCCCTTTGGTGCAGGCCCAAAGCAGGGCAAGGCGTCCGGTAACAACGGCGATGATCAGCATCAGGTAACCACGGCCGGCACCCAAAGAGGTAGTTGCCGCAGCGCTTAGTGCAAATACCTGCAATGCCAAGGTGAAGGCAATGGCCAGCACCCCGAAAGGTCCGATATCGGATTTACGGGCGATCACCAGGGCCTCGGCGGCCGGTTTACCACTGCCCAGTGCGTCGGCGGTATCGGCGAGGCCATCAAGATGGAGTGCACGCGTGCACCAGGTGAGAAGTCCAACGCTAAGCGCCGATAGGAGCAATGCTCTAGCCAAGTTGTTGCCCGCTAGAAGCACGGGCAGGGCGCAGAGTAGAGCCAGCACGAATGCGATGACCGGTGCGAACGTCATAGCCCACCTAGCGGTGGATTGGTCTACCCTGCGTGGGGCTGGCACCGGCAGTCGAGTGAAGGTGCCAACGGAAAGTCGAAGCCAGTCAGGCATCGCGGTCTGACACCCCAGCCTCAGCGAAGGTCGCCATCTCATTTAATAACGCAATTGCCGACTGTAAAATCGGCAGGGCCAGTAGGGCGCCGGTGCCTTCGCCGAGGCGCATTTGATAACTAAGTAACGGCGTCATATTTAGGCGATTGAGGGCAAGGGCATGTGCTGGTTCAGCTGATAGGTGGCCAGCCAGCCACCAGTTCTTGGCCCGGTAGTCAATTCGGTCAGCGGCCAGGGCCGCCGCGGTGGTGATCGTGCCGTCAAGAAGCACCGGCGTGCGGCGAATTGCCGCTTGCAATAGGTAGCCTGACATCGCTGCCATATCGGCGCCCGCCACCACTTGCAGCAACTTCCTTGGTTCGCCCATGAAGGGTCGCCCGCGTCGCATGGCATCGCGGACTGCTGCACACTTACGCATCCAGGTGGCGTCATCAATGCCGGTGCCCGTGCCGGTGACGGTCGCAGCATCGGCCGACGCTAGGAGCCCGATTAGCGCTGCGGCCGGGGTGGTGTTACCTATCCCCATGTCACCGGCGATCAACAAATCAGCTCCCGAGTCGATTTCCTCATCGGCGATGCGCTGGCCGAGGGTAAAAGCCGCCTCTCCTTCGGCTTGAGTCAGTGCATCCTCGCGGTCTATCGCACCGCTACCTCTCCGGATGCGATGTTGCACGACCTCGGGAGCGATTTTGTCTAGATAGGCGCGGTCGCAGTCAACGCTGACATCGATCACGCGAACCTGCGCACCAACCTTGCGTGCCAAGACATTAACGGCGGCACCGCCGGCTAAGAAATTTAGGACCATCTGGGCGGTGACCTCTGGGGGGAAGGCTGAAGTGCCGACCGCACGTGCTACCCCGTGGTCACCAACGAAAACGACGACACTTGGTCGGGTGAAGGGGATCGGTGGGCAACGACCTTGAACCCCCGCGGCCCAGATGCTGATTTCTTCTAGGCGCCCGAGCGCGCCGGCGGGTTTCGTAAGTGTTAATTGCCGTGCAGTTGCTTCCGCACTGGCGAGCGCATCAGGTAGGGCGACTTCAACTCGATAAGGGTCCAGGTTATCCATGCGGTCAGCCTCTCACCGTGGTCAAATCATGTAGTGGTATAGATCTACCGGCAATCATGAAAGTGACCTCATGGCAACTTTGGGCCACCCGAGCATTGACAACCCCAAGTAGGTCGCGAAATAGGCGTCCGCTGCTAGTTTCCGGCACCACCCCTTGGCCCACCTCATTTGATACCAGTATCACTTCAGCCCGCGTGTTGTTCAGGGCTGAAACAAGTTGGTCGGTTCGACGATGTATTTCCTTTTGGGCCACCGCACTAGCCTGCGGGTCGGTGGACCAGCCGTTGATCTCGTCCAAGGTTCTGGTCAGCCAAAGCGCCAAGCAATCGATCAGTAGGCAACTGCCGGCTGCTGCTTTTTCGATCGCCGTGGCCAGATCAATGGTTTCTTCAGTACGCCAATGCCCGGGCCGGCGGTCGCGGTGCGCAGTTATGCGCGCATTCCAGTTTGGGTCCTCACCTGCGGGGTAACCGGTCGCCAGATAGGTGACTTGCGAGGACCGGGCTGCGATGGTTTCGGCGAAGTGGGATTTACCGGATCGGGCACCACCCAAAATGAAGTGGTGGCTGTTACCGGCTATCCGCAGGCCCACCTCGATGACGGTGCCATCGTCGACAACGCGGGCGCAGCAGGCTAAGAGCTGAGCTCGCAGTTGCTCGGTTGGGGGATTGTGGTGGCTCAGGTGTATCGCAACAACATCGCTGTGCTCGGTGATTGCATCCATGTCGCGCAGTTCTTGCAGGGCCCTCGGAAAGGTTTCGAGATCAAGGTGCCCGTGCCCATGGTCAAATTTGGTGCCAAAAGTCTCATCAAGTAGCACCAGGTCAAAGCACCGTCCACGAATCTGATCTAGCAAAGCCGCATTGAATGGCCCGGTATCGGTTGCATAAAAAAGGCGGCGTGCATCGGGGGCGGTGATATCGAACAGCACGGCTTCCTCGGCCAAAACGTCGCCATTACCGGTTACATGCGCTGCGGGCAAGGTGTGCACCGCATAGTCCCCGGTTCGAGTCACCAAGTTCAATTCCTCGCCGGCGGTGATCTGGTGCAGTTGCACCGCATCATTTGGCCCGATCCAGTCGCGGCAGCGTTCGAGGGCAACCGGTGGCGCCCAAATATGTAACGTGAACCCGGGGTCAACCCAACTGCGCCAGAGCAAAAAGTCCGGGGCCAGGTGGTCCGGGTGGCCGTGGGTAATCAAAATATGCTCAAGATCGGCGAACGAAGTTCCGAATCGACCGGCAGCCGCGGCTGCCGTCGGCCCAGCGTCCAGCAAGAGGCAGCCATCCACCAGCGCTGCGGTTGGGCATCGGGTTCTACCCGCGGTCCGTTCGCTCGTGCACGATGGGCAGCGACAAAATGGGTTGGGCCAACCGTCCGCGGATCCTGTGCCCAGCAGTTGAACGATCATGGGACGGGCACGAAAGTGGGCTGCGGGTCAAAAACGGCGCGGCGCGAAACCCGTCGCAGTGCATTCAAAATAGGCGCGCCAGCTATGAGGATCAACGTGACGGTTAGCACCGCGCGTGGAATGTCGTACCCAAGGGACGTCACTAGGGTAAATCGGACCCAGGACATCAAGTTCTCCACAATTGGCGCGCCGGGTGTGTAGGCGAGCGTGGCCGGCAGGTTGGCGACAAATGGCCAGAACCAAAGGTTTAGCAGGAGGCCGTAGGCGAAGCTAGCGACTGCACCGTAGGCGGCGAGGAGCAGGAGTTCAGGTCGGCCGGTAGCCCTGGGCAGCAGGCCAGCACCAAGGCCGACCCATGCGGCCCCGAGCATTTGAAATGGCAGCCACGGCCCCACCCCACCGGTAAGCAGTGCCGATGAAAAAAGTGCTACCGCACCAAGGGCAAAACCAAAACCGGGCCCAAGGGCGCGACCACCGAGCACCAAAATGACCCAGATCGGCTCCAGCCCGGCAGTACCACCTCCTAGGGGTCGCAGCACCGCGACGACAGCTGCTAGCACTCCGAGCAGGGCAATGGCCTTGGCGTCCATGCCGCCGTCGGTGAACGACGAAACAACTACGGCGAGCAGTAGTGGAATGACGATCGCGAACAACCAGGGCGCATCGGTGGCATGTGCGACGACACTCGAGGTCGGGGCAGCGATAAGTGGCCAGCCGAAGGCAACCATCCCGACAAGTGAGGTGGCCGCGATGGTGATGATGGATCGCGGTCCAAGCCGAAGGGCCAAGGAGTTTGTCACTAGCCGACCTGCTCAATCATCGCAGCGCGAACCTCGGAGACCGTTAGCCAATCCTCGGGGGCCAAGATCTTCGCGACCTGCGGTGCGAACATGGGGGAGGCCAGTACCACTTCGTGGGTCGGCCCATCGGCAACCACTTCGCCCTCGGCGAGCACGATCACCCGCGTTGCTACCTCCGC